>JAFDHF010000051.1 GCA_019308905.1 Deltaproteobacteria bacterium | reverse complement strand
AGTGGGGTCAGCCATGCAACCTGAGAAGATATGTGAATTGTTGAAGGAGAAGATCATCTGGTTGGATCTAATGCCGGAGAGTGTTCTCAATCTCAGCGAATTGGCCTCATCATTCGGTGTGAGCCGTACCCCGGTCAAGGAGGCGCTCATCTTTCTCCAGGCAGAGGGATGGGTTTCGCGCAACGAAGCGCATTTTATCGTTACTCCCCTCAGCCTGGATCGGATCAGGGGGACCGTCGAGATCCGGTCCGTCATGGAGGTCCAGTCCAACGTGTGGGCCATGTACCGGATAACCCCCGAGGAGCTGGCTCTCTTGCAGGAGGTGAAGAAAGAGATCATGCAGGTCTCTGAAAAGGCATCAAACAAGTACCTGGTGCAGCTTGACGTCAAGTTTCACCAGATACTCTTTGATGCGACCAAGAACAGCCAGTTGAGTCAACTGCTCAAGCGCTTGCTCAGTCATTACCTGCGCTTCTGGTTGTCCATACCCCGTGAGATCGAGCCCAGGTCTTTTTTTGCAGAAACCCTGGAGATCATTCGCGCGATTGAGACGAAAGACGAACCCAGGCTCCGGGCGGGCAGCGCAGCGCACATCAAGAACTCGGTGGATGAGATCATGGGAACGTTCTGACCCGGCGGGCTTCAGAGCGGAGGCAAAATTTCTGCATACCTTGAATGGAGGCTGTGATGGAGGTTCGAAACTGGAAGGATGTCGAAGAGGTCAAGGTGGAGAACATAACATACAAGGGCGAGTTGAAAAAGGTTACCGGAGTCGGGATTCGCTGGCTCTCCAGGACGGGCAGGGACGAAAAGGGAGAACCCGAATACGGGCTGCGGTTCTTCACGGTCCAGCCTGGAGGAGAGATCCCGATCCATGACCATTTCTATGTGCAGACCATGTATATCCTGAGCGGTCGGTTCGAGTGCTGGCGCTTTGATCCGGAAACCGGCGAGATCGCTGAGAAGGTGATATGCAAGCCCGGTGATGCCATATATGCCCCGAGTATGGAACCTCACGGGATGAGGAACATGAGCGAGACCGAGCCGGGCACTTTCTTGTGTTGCATCTGTAATGTCTACCGAAGGGGAAAATAGTTTCTGGGGAGGATGGGATGAAGACGGCAAAGAGACTGGAGACGTTTGAGGCCTACCTCGGCACCGCCATGAACGTGATTCTGACCAGGATGAAGAAGGAAGGCAAGGACGTCATCAACCTCGGTCTTGGCGACCCCGACGTGGTGCCCCCGGAGGGGCAGAGAAAGGCATTAGCCGACGCCTGCATGAAGGCAACCAACCACCACTATCCCAGCTTTTACTCGTCCATGCCCCTCAAGGAAGCCATATCCGGATGGTACAAGCGGCGTTTCGGTGTTGAGTGTGACCCGGAAACCGAGGTTTTGCCCTTGTTGGGTTCGGCCGAGGGGTTGTTCCACATCAACACGTGTCTTCTTGACGTCGGTGACACGGCGCTGGTGCCTGATCCGTGCTACCCGGCCTATGTGGCTGGAGCCAGGATAGCGGGTGGTGTAATGGAGTCGGTGCCGCTGCTCAAGGAGAACGGTTTCGTGCCGGATCTGGACTCGATCGATCCGGAGATTGCCCGGCGGGCGCGGATGATATGGGTGAACTATCCCAATAATCCCACAGCAGCGGTTGCACCAGATGAGTTCTACACCAAATTGATCGACTGGGCGAACAGGTACGAAGTAGCCGTAATTGCCGACAATCCTTACTCCGAAGTATGTTTCGAGGATTACCGACCACCGAGCTTCCTTCAGTTCGACGGTGCAAAGGAGGTGGGAGTCGAGCTCAATTCCCTTTCCAAAAGCTACAATTGTTGTGGCTGGCGTGTGGGAATGATGCTGGGCAACAGGGAGATTATCGAGGGCGTCAACAAGATAAAATCCCATTCGGACAGGGGGATATTTTATCCCCTGCAGGTGGCGGCTGCCGCCGCACTGAACGGTCCCACGGACTTTATGAGGGAGCGCAATCTGATGTATCAGGAACGGCGGGACGCGGTGATAAAAGGACTCCGGGATGTGGGTCTTGAGGCGATGGTGCCTAAGGCCACTTTCTATGTCTGGTCCTCCATCCCAAAAGGGGCTACCTCGCGTGATTTCTGCTTCAGGGCCTTGGAGGAGGCCAATATTTGGATGATCCCGGGGTCGATGTATGGAAAGTTTGGAGAAGGCTATCTCCGGATCGCCCTGACCCATCCTCTTGACCGACTCGAGGAGGCCATGGACCGCCTGAAAAAGTTCATGTCCTAGGAAGATCCCATGCTGGATAACCTTGATCTTGACAAAAGGGGAACGAGTCGAGAGAAGCAAAAAGGGGTGCAGTTCTTGTAGCAGTTTGCAGTTATGTCCGGGTTTCCATTGTGGCAGGGGGCAAGTGGAGGCAGCAATGGAAGGGAAGCCTACCCATGAGGATATACTTTACGCGAGCAGCAACGGTGTTATTGCTACGGATGCTGCTGGACAGATTGTCTTTGTGAACAGGGCTGCTGAGGACATTCTGGACTTGGAAGCGGAGGAGATCGACGGGGCATACATCGCCGATGTTTTGCCGAGCACGGGGCCTCCGGTTATGAAATGCCTGGAAACCGGAAAGCCCGAGTTCGGCCGCCATATTCTTGAAAGAAGGGTGAAGCTGGTAGTGGACGTCACGGTGATGGCTCGGGACGGGGAGGTAAGGGGGGGGCGGTTTGTAATTTTGAACGGATGCACGAGTTCGAGGTCGCCGCACAGAAGCTGGGATCGTACAAGAGGCTGAATACCGAATTAGAAGCCATTTTCGAATCTTCTTCGGACGGCATCTGGGTATCTGACGGCCAGGGGAGGGTGATCAATATCAACAGTGCCTCTGAAAAGCTCAACGGTGTCAGCGCGAAAGATGTCATCGGGAAGAACATCAAGAGTATCATCGAGCGCGGCTTGATCGATCGATCTGCGACACTGGAAGTGTTGGCCACCAAACGCCAGGTAAACATACTGCAGCATGTGACCAGAACGGATAAATGTCTCCTGGTGACAGGAACCCCGGTTTTCGACGAAGAGGGCAATATTTCACTGGTCGTAGTCAACGAGCGGGATATGACCAGGCTGAGCGCACTTCAGGAACAACTCGACAAGACCCGCATGCTGGCGGAAAAATTCAGGGACGAGCTTGTCCAGACCAGCATGCTGGAGTTGGAAAAGCAGGAGATCATCGCGGAAAACGAGGACATGAAGCAGGTTCTGAGGGTCGCCCTCAAGCTTGCTCGCCTGAAGGCCTCGAATATTCTGATCTTGGGCGAATCGGGAACGGGCAAGGGCCTCTTGGCCAAGTTCATCCATAAGAATAGCGAACGCAGAAAGAAACCGTTTATTCAGATCAACTGCGCTGCCCTGCCGGAAAACCTTCTGGAGGGTGAACTTTTCGGTTACGAAAAGGGGGCCTTTACCGGCGCCAGAGAGCAGGGCAAGGTCGGCCTTTTCGAACTTGCCCAGGAGGGCACCTTGTTCCTGGACGAGATCGGAGATCTTCCCCTCTCCATTCAGGCAAAGCTCCTGAAATACCTGGATGACCACGAGGTCATGCGCCTTGGCGGCACAAAACCCAAGAAGGTGGATTGCACGGTCATTGCGGCAACAAACCGTGATCCGGAGATCCTGAGAAGAGGAAGGACTTTTCGGGAAGATCTTTACTACCGGCTCAGCACCTTCACGATTCGAATCCCTCCCCTTCGAAAACGACCCGAGGACATTTTTGAATTGACCAACTATTTTTTGCACAAGTACAACAAGGCCTACGGGCTGAAGAGACGGCTCTCTCGAGACGCCATTGAGGCGCTTCAACACTATGCATTTCCGGGAAACGTGCGCGAACTGGAGAATATCCTCAAGAAGGCCATTGTCCTGAGTGAAGGGGAGGTATTGGATGGGTCCATCACCAGAGGACTCGAACAAAACGCGCGAAGATCCATGGTTTCCGGGAATGGGAAAAGGCATGAATCCAGCCTTGTCAATGAAGTCCTTGCTGTTGAAAGGGATATTTTGAAGGACGCCATCGCGCGGTTCAAATCGACAAGGGACATGGCCAGCCATTTGGGGGTGAGCCAGCCGGCAGTCGTCCGAAAGATGCGGAAGCACGGTCTTTCTCGTCTTTCGATGCAACAATGAATCAGGATTATATGTAACCGGTGAATTTTACTGGCAAAAAGGGCTGAGGATCAGTGATACAGAATCGTATCAATGTCTTGTGTTATGTTTTCCCCGATTCTGACCGTTGTCTTGATTCAAACATGAATCGGATGTTGTACCGGGGAGTCTCGCGGAAAGAACATAACCACCCGGGATTACAGGTGTTGCTTCCTAGGAGCGGACATTGGCGCGCGTTTTGCCGTACATTCAACAGGCCTCCATCCCTTCAAATCCCTTGCCGCAGTCATACATTGTGAAATTCGAAAGCTGTCTTATGAGCTGCAACCAGTGATGGCGCGACAGCATTCAATACAGCCGTATAGAAGGCAGCAGCAAAATGGCTGATTCGTTCTTCGAGGAGATCAAACGTAATCTGGATCCGGTATTCGGCTACATGATTTTCGAGGGCCCTTTGCAGGACTCAGGGAGCGGTCCTTTCAGGGAAGTCCCCGGCCTCCTCTCTCGGGCCGCAAAAGGGATCCTTGAACACAAGCTCTACCATGATGAGGCGGGGGGGGGAAGTCCTATCTTGTGGTCAAGTTGGACCTGGAGGAAGTAGATGAGATCTCACGGGGATTTCTCCAAACTCCGCTTTCCAAGGAAATGACTTTCTATGTGTGCGGGAGGCGGTTTGATTGAACTATATGGACATGGTTTGAAAAGAATATTGAAGGTTGAGAAATCAGGTAGGAATCCACACCGAATCAAACATATCTAAGGAGAGCAGCCGATGATCAAGAAGACCGAAGAGAAGAAGACCGTTCTCGATTGGCTCCAGGCCGACGAAAACGCCTCTCAGACTTTCACCAGAAGATCTGGCATTATGCGGAACCGGCTTGGCGTGAGTATAGATCGGCCAAGGCATATGTGGAACTCCTGAGAGGGGAAGGCTTCGAGGTTGAGGAGGGTAGCGGCAAGATGCCCACGGCTTTTTGTGCCACTTTCGGACAAGGGAAACCCGTGGTGGCGAGCTATGCGGAGTACGATGCCGTTCCGGGTAATTCCCAACAGGCTGTGCCCTATAATGCTCCAAGAGAGGGTGTCAACCGGTTAGCGGCAGGCCACACCGATCCTCACTCTGCTCTGGGGGTGGGGGTCCTGGCCGGGATTCTGGCCGCCAAAGAAGCAATGGTGAAACACATCCACAAAAGAGGCCATGTACGCTCATGTCGGAGCCTGGAACATAAATGAGTTCATCCTGGTTGGAGGCCAGTGCACGTCGGACAACCTATCACCGCGGATCGGTCAGATTCAGTATTCTTGGCGTTCGCCGACCATATCCATACAGAACCAGATCTACCGTGTCCTGGAGAACAACGCCAAGCATGTTGCGGCTATCAACCATTGCAGGCTGTCCATAAGGTGGGTCGCGAAGACGAGGCCCGGCTTGCCCAATCACGCCATGGCCGAGCTCGTATACGCCAACATGGAGCTTGGCGGCCCGACGAATTTCGGTGAGGAGGCGAGGAAGATCGGCCGGGAGATCCAGAAGAATCTGGGGCTGGAGCCCATGGGTGATCCCATACACGAGTTCAGCGAGAAGCTCGTCCCACCCCAGGAAAACGAGGCCGCCTACGTCAACAAGATCCTTCCTCCCTGGCAGAAGAACTATACCTCTGGTAACTATACCGAGTACACCTGGCACTGTCCGACAGCGCGGGTTTGGTGCTCCAGAGCCCGCCTGAAGACTCCTTGGCCGGACTACGCTTACCCGGAGTGGGTTTTTCATGCCACAGGGGGGATCCGATCCATGATCGATCCGACGATACTGATGGGTGGCAAGGCTGTCGGGTTGAGTATCATGGATCTGATGACCGATCCCGTTGCCCTCGAGAAGGCACAGGAGGAGTTCAAAGAAAGAACCGGCGGCGGCATTGGCGGAACCAAGTGGATAGCTCCTCTCTTGCCGCCGGATTTCAAGCCTCCCGTGGATCTCAGGTGGCCCGAATACGTCACCACCGAGCGTGGCTATGAGTGGTGGATCCCCAATCCGATCGAGTAGGGGATCCCTTTCGCCGGGGAAAACGGAAAAGGTGGGCAGACGATCGGCAGTTCAGATGTTTCCCGGCAGGTATGGAGCAGTCGTGAGGTTCGCCAGGGGGAGAACAGAGGGTCCCGAAGTTTCCAGAACCCAGGTCGAGGGGCGGTGACAGATGGCAAGCAGACTGAAGCAAGATCTAATAGAAACGGGAAGGTTTGGCAGAAGTCGGTCAAGAAGGATAGAGAGGTACGACCAACTTGACGGGGAAGCGGGCGTGATCAGGCCGACGGGAACCGAAGAGAACAAGAGGCTGAGAGATTATGCCGTAGCCCGTATGAAGGAGGCAGGGCTTGCAGTCAGGATCGACAAGGTAGGCAACATATTCGGTAGAAGAGAAGGCTCCAAAACAAACGAAGGCGCGGTCATGTCAGGGTCGCATCTGGATTCCGTCATAAACGGCGGGATGTTCGATGGGGCCCTCGGTGTCTTCGGGGCGATAGAAGCTGTCAGAAGGATGAACGAGGAGGGTTTTGGAAACGAGAGGCCTCTTGAAGTGGCAGTGCTCACCGGAGAAGAGGGATCCGCATTTGGACAGGTGCTTTTGGGAAGCTCGGTACTGATCGGCAAGCTGAGCGTGGACGAAGCCCTGGGCATAAGGAATTCTGCCGGGCAGACACTCGACGAAGCATTGAGGGGCATAGGATACAGGGGAGATTTTGAAAGAACCTTGGACGACGTAGGGTATTTTGTGGAGATGCACATAGAACAGGGGCCTGTCCTTTACAACGAGAAAATTCCCATCGGCATTGTCGAGAAGATTGTCGGCATAGCGTGGGTTACGGTGACCATAAAGGGAGAGGAGAATCACGCCGGTACAACGCCCATGGACATGCGTAAGGATGCGCTTGTTGCAGCGGCGGACGTGGTCTCGTTTGTCAGGAAGCGCGCAGGCGAGATGGCGGAGAAGCTGAGTCCCTCCTTGGTGGGAACAGTCGGGCGACTGACCGTATCCCCGAATGGAACGAATATCGTTCCGGGTAGAGTGCAAATGGGAATTGACATCAGGGATGTAGCGGCGGGGAACATGGAGGACTTTAGAGGCGAGGTCCTTCAGATGCTTGACAATATCGGGGAGAAATACGGGGTCGATGTCAGCGTCGAGATGCCCTTCACTCACCTGCCGGTCTCTCTCTCCCCTGAAATGGTGGGTGCGATCGAGAGAGCCGCCGGACAGGTCCAGGTAAGGTCAAGAAGAATGAACAGCGGAGCAGGGCACGACTCGCAGAATATGGCTGAGAAAGTCAAGACAGGGATGATCTTCGTTCCAAGCGTCAAGGGAGTAAGCCATGCCCCGCTGGAATGGACGGAGTGGGATGACATCGAGAACGGAGTCATGGTGCTCACCCAGACTCTCAAGAATCTGTCCAGCATCGGAAGTTGAAGTCGTCCGGGACGGAGCGGGGCCGGTTTTTCTGATACTCGATGCGTGGTTCGGATAGCCTGCAGGGTTGGGGTGTTTTGTGTGGTGTGTGGATTCTCGAAGGGAAAAGAACACGTCGGAAGGAGGAATTTGAGATGTTGAAGGGTTATTGTCTGGAGTTACCCCGGTCTAGTGGATAGGTTAGGGCTTTCGGTCTCAAGTGAGGCTTTGTACCTCCTTTCGTAATTCAGAGGGGAGAGATAGTCAATTCCTGAATGTCTACGGGAAGGGTTATACCAGCCTTCGATGAACTCAAAGACCGCCATGCGGGCCTCGGTCTGAGTGCGGAAGCTGGTCCGGTCGAGCAGTTCACCAATCAAGCGTGGCAAAGAAGCTCTGACACAGGGCGTTGTCGTAACAGTCACCCACCGAACCGGTTGAGGGACGCAGGTCTGCCTCCTGACACCTTTTGCCAAAGGCGATAGAGGTATACTGGGAACCCTGATCGGAGTGATGGATGGCCCCGGCGGGTCGCCTCTGCGAGAGAGCCATCTCCAAGGCATTCAGCACAAGCTCGGTCTCGAGATGAGTGGCCATGGCCCAGCCTACCACCCGACGGCTCGAGGCATCAACCACCACTGCCAAGAACAAAAACCCTGCTTAGGTCGGGATATAGGTGATATCGGCAACCCACAGCCGATCCGGGCCAGGAGCCGTGAAATCCCGCTTCACTAGGTCTGGGACAGTATGGACATCACGGTCCCGAATGGTCGTCCGTGTTCCTTTGCGCCGGCTGACACCCTCAAGACCTGCCCGACGCATCAGCCGTGCAACACGCTTTCGACCCACAAAGACTCCATCATCCTTGAGCTCGGCATGAACCCGAGGGACCCCATAGGTACCACGAGAACGCTCGTGAATCTCCAAAATCCGTATGGTCAATGCCTCATCCTGCCCGGCACGCACCGAAGGTCCACGGTCCGCCACCCGTAGTACCCACTGGAGGAGACACCCAGTACTCGGCACATCGTGGCAATAGGATAGACGGCCTGATTCGCCTTCACGAACTCCAAGACCTCCGTGGCACCGAGTCGGTCTCCCGAGCGAACCAGGCCCCCCCTTTTGCCAAGATCTCCCGCTTCAAGCGAAGCCGGCGGTTCTCAGAACGCAGCCTTCCTGACTCCTCCCACTCAGCCGTAGTCAGGCCATCGCAGCGTCGCCCCTGGTCCAGATCGGCTTGGCGGACCAATTGCGGATCGTCTGGGCCGAGGGCTCAAACTCCCGTCCCAGCTCCTCGGGGCTAGGCCCGGCTCTCGTCAACTCCACCATCTGGCGACGAAACTCCGGGGCATAAGGGGGTCTTGTCTTCGACATCATGAACACCTCCTCCCAAAAGTTTAGAGTGTCCACGAAACCGGGTCAACTCCAGTCTCTGTTCTTTCACCTGCCCCATCTATCGCGAAATCCATGAAGAAAGCGGTGTTGCGCGGGGTAAGATCGCTCTGGTCAAGGAGGCGTTGAAGGGCAGACTGGCTCTTACAGGTGATCTCCTCGAAAAGCTGGAAACCTGCCTGGTCTGCAAGACCTGTGTTGTCAATTGTCCTGCCCATGTACCGGTGGACAAGATCGTCATGGCTGCACGGGCAGACTATTCGGCCAACAAGGGTCTCCGCCTCACGGAAAGGTTGATTTTTCAATGCCTCCTTCCCAGAAGGCGGCTCTTTGGTTTGCTGGTAAGGCTGGCATCCAATGTCCAGCGCCTCCTGCCCAAATCCGACTTGGACGGCAAGATCCGCCACCTCCCGGAATTCATGAGCGGTCTCAGGAGGGGCCGAAACATCCCTCTTGTTGCCGATACCTTTCTCAGAAGTCGTTTGCCCGAGACCGTTGCACCGCCCGAAGGCGTGGAAAAGCGGGCCGTGGTCGGATTCTTTGCCGGATGCAGCATGGACTACATCTATCCCGATGTTGCCGTCAACACGGTGCTCTTTCTTGCCAGGCAGGGGGTCGAGGTACATTTTCCAAAGGAACAGGGATGCTGCGGCATGGGAGGATCGTTCAGTATCTATCATCCCGACCTGTCAGAGAGAATCGCGCAGAAGAAGGTCGATGGTATCGCGGCCTCTGGGGCTGATTTCGTTGTCTCCGCATGCCCCGGATGTCTGATCCAGCTGAATGATATCCTGATCAAGAACGGCTCGCCCCAGAGGGCCGTCCATATCATGAGCCTTTTCGAATGATTCCCCGCCCATATCTCCAATTGGCAGCTCTTTCTTGTTGCTCGGAGACGGCTGGAAGGGGATCCTGCCCCCTTACACGGGGAACGGATCCCGTTGCCCCGGGATTATGGTAGAATCCCGAGCAGGAGTTCACACAAGATAAGCTGGCCATTCCGGTTCAGATGGATCCCGTCCTCTTCGAGCACTTCTCCGTCGAAGGCCTGAAGAGCAACTGCCAGGTCGGCCAGTCTTGCTCCGGTTTTCTCGGATAGGTCCCTTAGGAACTCGTTTGTCTGATCGATCAGCTCGTCCCTGTACACCCAGTTGCCCTCAGGGAAATACGCCTGAAGCCGTTCATTGTCAACGTAAGGAACGGTCACGACAATGACTTCTTTCCCCAGTCCGAGAAGTGTTTCGGTGAAATAGCGCATGTTCCTCTTGTATTCGTCGTGACCAACGATGGAAACATGTGCCTCGTCGTCAAGCTGGCGGCAGTCGTTCGTTCCGAGGAAGAGAACCGCCCAGTCGAAGGTTTCCCGCATCACGGTCGAATAGAACCTGTCCTTGACATGGCAGGTCGTGTCACCGGAGACGGCACAGTCGATAACACGGCGCTGGTTGTTATCTTTCCAGAATTCGTTGAGTATCTTTGCCCAACTCTCGCGGTCGCTCGTGATTGAATCCCCGATCGCGGCGACGATACAGGGGGACTGCTTCGCCCTCGAGGCCACCCTGCTCCGCAGCTCATCGGCCAAGGCGGCGAGATTCCTGCGAAACCTGTCCTCGATCGATCCGAGTACCCTCTCCTCCACGCCGTAAACGCGTGCTATCGATCTGATGTCATCATCCTCGATCAACAGCCGTGCGAGTTTGTGGAGATTGAATTTGTGCATGAAGGCGAGTTCATAGGGAAGTTGGTCCATTTCTTTATCCCTCTTGCGTAAGATTCCAAAGTCCGGTTTCTCCCGTGACAGAACAGGTAGGACTGTGTCGCCAGGGATTGAACGGCCGAGGCGGTACCCGTGGCCACGGACGAAGAGATGGCTGGAAGAGACTCGGATTTAGCTATCACAAGAGGATCTGCGTGTCAAGGCTCTCGGTCGGCCGGACTGTTACGGTGGGGCCTGGTTTGAAGGCGTGTTTGGAGTCAGAGGTCGCCCTTGACTGATCGGAAAATGAAACGATAATATAAAAAGATGCTCTTTCTCGGGCGGAAAATCTCTTCTCCGTGGTGCTCTTATGCCGATCTATGAATTTCGATGTGAAGATTGCGGGAGGGTTTCCGATTTTCTCATTATCTCTATTCACGAGTCTTTCCGTCCCGTCTGCAAATACTGCAAGAGCCGGCGAATGACCCGGATCATCTCTCGTGTGAGGGTGTTGCGGTCCGAGGAGAGCCGGATGGAGAGCTTGGCCGACCCCTCACGATGGAGCGGCTTGGATGAGAATGATCCCGCCAGCGTAGCCAGGTGGATGAGGAAGATGGGTCGAGAGATGGGGGAAGACATCTCGGATGAAGAGATCGACGAGATGATTGACGGAGCCATGGATGAGTTGGAGGGTGGTGGAGATGGTGAAGGGGATGGCACGGATACGGAAACAGAGGGGTGAGCCCCTTCCGGGTAAGATGGGAAGAGAGGATATTGGTCAAGAAAAGGGTGCGTTTGAGGAGTTTGAGGCCACCTCCCTTTACTGCCCGCGGTGCGGGAGAGCGGTGCCCGTGAGAAAGCGGCTTCTCCTGGTACTGATTGACGGCGAAATATACGAGTATATCTGCGCCTATTGTTCTGAATCTCTCGGGTCAAAAACCGTCAAAGGCGGAGAGCAGGTGGAGGTCCTTGTCTAGGACAATCTGCGGAACAGTCCGTCTTGCGGTCAAGATCCGGCCTCGATCCCTTCGTGAAGTACCTTTGACTCGCCAGGGGATATTTTCATAGCAATTACCGTTTCGGGTTTGGGCAGGTCGAGTGACGAAGAACCGGTTTGTTGGTGGTCTGCAGGTATGCCCATAGGGGGTGCAGAGGCGGGCTGATCCGATTTCAGGATCTGGAGGTTGAGATATGGCAATAAGGATAGGTGTTTTGACAGGTGGAGGAGACTGTCCCGGTTTGAACCCGGCCATCAAATGGGTGGTCAAGACGGCCCTGGATCCCAGACTGGAGAGAGAACGCCACGTCACATTCGAGGTGCTCGGCATCCGCGAGGGCTGGAGAGGGATTGCGGACATAGATGCAAGGCGGGAAGAGGACCTGAACCACTATATCGTCCCCCTGGACCAGGCTGTAGTCCGGACCTGGGATCGTTATGGCGGAACCAACCTGGGAACCTCCAGGACCAATCCCTTTGACCCGGCCGACGATCGGAGTGAAAGGCTGATGGATAACCTCAGGTATCTCAACATAGAGGCCCTGGTAGCCATCGGCGGGGAAGACACCCTGGGAGTGGCTCACAGACTCTCCACCATGGGGGTCAAGGTCGTAGGGATCCCGAAGACGATTGACAAGGATCTGTCAGGGACAGACTATACCCTGGGTTTCGAGTCGGCCGTGCAGGTTATAACCGAGGAGATCGACCGCCTTCGGACCACGGCCGGGTCCCACAGAAGGATCTTCGTCGTGGAGACCATGGGGCGGCATTCCGGCTGGCTTGCTCTAGAAGGGGGAGAGGCGAGCGGTGCCTATATGATTCTCATTCCGGAGTATGAGTTTGAAATCGATCGGGTCAACGATCTCCTCTTGGAGGGACGAGCTTTGGGAAACCGGTATGAGATCGTAGTCGTGGCCGAGGGGGCAAAACCCAAAGGGGGGACGGAGATTACCAGGGGAAGAGGAAGAGACGGCTTCGGCCACGTGACCCTGGGCGGTGTGGGAGAGTTCTTGGCGGCAGGGATCGAACGGGGTACGGGCCTGGAGACACGGTCCGTCTGCCTGAGTCACCTGCAGCGTGGAGGCGCTCCGTGCGCGTACGATCGCCGGATGGGTCGATACTTCGGCATCGCTGCCGTGGATCTGATCGTTCAGGAGAACTTCGGCAAAATGGTGAGCTTCCGGAACGGCCAGGTCACGGCGGTTTCGCTGGAGGAGGCGGTCGGGAAGATCAACAAGGTCGATGTGAGAACCCAGTACGATACCGAACGGTACAACGGCCGGCGCACTCTCCTTTCGGCGTGAATCCCAGGGTTTCTCGAGTCGGCTCGAGAGACCGGGATACCTTGGCTGGCAGTGCGACACGAGAAGTGTAGGACGGTTGGAGGGCGATCGAAACGGACAGCGTCATGAAGAGAGAATGGAATATCCTGGAGCAGACCGGAGGGCCGCCTTTCCCGGCTGAGATCCGGTCACCCCACGATGATGCCCTGATGATCCTGATTCCTGAAGGTCCTTTTACCATGGGGATAGACAGGGACGAGTTGATGCAGATATTCGCACTGGACGGAAAGGAAAACCCGGTTTTCGCCACAGAGGTTCCGGCCAGGCAGGTCCATACAGAAGCCTACTACATCGACAAGTACCCGGTCACCAATGCCCAGTACGAACGGTTCCTCCTTGAGACTGGCCATCGGATACCCCTTCTGTGGGAGCAGCCTGGGTGGAGTGAGCCTGATCAACCCGTGGTGGGACTGGGTTGGGATGATGCCAGGGCTTACTCATCCTGGGCCGGCAAAGCTCTCCCATCCGAAGCGCAATGGGAGAAGGCCGCGCGGGGCACGGACAGGTTTTGGTGGCCCTGGGGGAACGATTTCTATCCGGGGCGGTGCAACTCGGCGGAACTGGGGATCGGCAGGACAACCCCGGTTACGCGTTTCCCGGAGGGAGCAAGCCCTTATGGGTGCTATGATATGTCTGGTAACGTCTGGGAGATGTGTGAGGGGTTTTGGGTCGAGGACATGCCCCTCATGAAAGGAGGCTGTTTCCTCGGCCGAGCTACCTTTGTGAGGGCGAGTACCCGTTGGTCCCCTGAAGATCCCGACGGCGGGGCCCAGTGGCTCGGGTTTCGCTGCGTCAAGGAGATTCCCAGGACAGGACCCGTGTAAAGGTCCTCCTGTATCTGCCACTCCATTGGACCGGGAGGTCCGCTATCGTCGGTCTCCACGGGCCAGATGTGTCACTTCCTTGTAACGCTTCAGGAAAACCATCAGTATCGATATGGCGGCAGGTGTGATGCCCGAGATTCGTGAGGCCTGCCCGAGGGAGAGGGGCTGGATTTCGGCGAGTCTCTGCCGGGCCTCGTGGGAAAGGCCGGGTACCTTGCCGTAGTCGAAGTCTTCCGGGATCTGGATGTCTTCCAGATGCTTGAACTTCCTTACCTCTGCCTCCTGCCGCTGCAGATATCCATCGTACTTGCACTGGATTTCCACCTGCCGCTCCACGTCAGGGGGGAGGCGGGAAGGCCTGCCCTCGATGGCCGATATGTCCTGGTAGGTGATCTCCGGTCTCTTGAGAAGACGGATCAGGGGGGTGGAGCCTTCAATGGGGCTTGAACCCCGGTCTCCGAGCAGGGCAGCTACCCTGGCAGAGGGTTTCACGTGGGTCTTCTCGAGTCGTTGGAGCTCTTCCGCGATCATCCGTCTCTTTTCCCTGAGATCGTCGAGGAGGTCCTGATCGTGGAGGCCGAGTTCGCAGCCCTTCTCGAGGAGACGGAGGTCGGCGTTGTCTTCCCTGAGGAGGAGCCGGTACTCCGCCCGTGAGGTGAACATCCGGTAAGGTTCCCGGATGCCGCGGGTCACCAGGTCGTCGATCATGACCCCCATGTAGGCCTGGGATCGGTCGAGGACAAAGGGGGGGCGGTTTTGCACCTGGAGTGCCGCGTTGATGCCCGCCCACAGCCCCTGGGCTGCTGCTTCCTCGTAACCGGAAGTGCCGTTGACCTGGCCGGCCAGGTACAGGCCTCCCACCTTCTTTGTCTCGAGGGTCGGCCTGAGCTGTGTGGGCTGAACGTAGTCGTACTCGATAGCATAGGCGGGCCTCATTATCTCTGCTTCTTCAAGACCGGGAATCGACCGGAGGAGCTCGATCTGAACCTCATAGGGAAGGGAATTCCCCGTCCCACTGAGGTAGATCTCCTCTGTGTCCAGGCCCTCTGGTTCGAGAACTATCTGGTGGTGGTCCTTTTCGGCGAACTTGACGACCTTGTCTTCCAGAGAGGGGCAGTACCGGGCCGGCACCCCCTTGATGATGCCGCTGTACAGAGGGGAACGATGGATGTTACGCCGCACTATCTCGTGGGTTCCCCGGTGGGTGTTGCCTATGTGACACGAAACCTGGGGCAGCGGGATCTTCTCGGTGAAGAGCGAGAAAGGACGGGGATCCTCGTCCCCCCTCTGCTCGGTAAACCTGGTAAAGTCGATGCTCTTTCGCAGGACCCTGGCAGGAGTGCCGGTCTTCATCCGGCCCATCTCGAAGCCCAGGGACATGAGGTTTTCCGCCAGGCTGTCAGCGGGGAATTCACCTGCCCGCCCAGAGGGGATCTGCCTCGTACCGATGTGGACGAGGCCGTGCAGGAACGTTCCTGTGGTGATAACGACGGTTCTGCCCAGAAAGAGGGCCCCGATATGGTCCCTCACTCCTGCAACCCTGCCGCCTTCGACGAGAATCTCCTCGACCAGAGACTGCTTGAGTTCAAGGTTGGGCTGCCTCTCCAGGACGCCCTTCATGAGGTTCCGGTAGCGGACCTTATCGTTCTGGGTACGCGTTCCCTGGACTGCAGGCCCCTTTTTCGTATTGAGTATCCGGGATTGGATGGTTGTAAGGTCCGTGATCCTGGCCATCTCTCCCCCAAGAGCATCTACCTCCTTCACCAACTGCCCCTTCCCCAATCCGCCGATAGAGGGTGAACAGGGCATGTGGGCCACGGTATCGAGAGAGATCGTTAGGAGGAGCGTCTCACAACCCATTCGGGCCGCAGCCAGTGCGGCCTCGCACCCTCCATGACCGGCTCCGACGACGATCACATCGTAGCACTTGGGATAATCGCTCATTGCTCTCTCTGCCTCTGGAGACTAGCCGCCCTCGGCGTCCAGAAATCACCGCATGCCCCGCTAGAGCGGCTTGAGTCACCCGGCCCGGCGACTCGAAGATAGCCTCAAAGCTCCTAATTATATATAATATTAGCATGTCCCGTCCACTCTATCGCGACCTCAGCACGGCCTGGCGCGAGCGATTCGGGTCGAGGGTTCAGAGGATCAGCCTTGATGCAGGCCTCACATGCCCCAACCGCGACGGGCGGGTCGGCGTGGGCGGCTGCATCTACTGTAATCCTCTGGGGTCGGGAACCGGCCTTTCCCGGCATCTGTCGATTACCGAGCAGCTTGAGAGGGGCAAGGATCTTCTCCGCCGCCGTTACAAGGCCCGAAAATTCATCGCTTACTTTCAGTCCTTTTCCAACACCTATGCGCCCCTGGAACGCCTGCGCCGGCTCTATGATGAGGCTCTCTCGGTTCGGGATGTCGTTGGACTCACGATCGGTACGCGCCCCGACTGCGTGGGTGAACCCGTCTTGGACCTTCTCGGCGAAATGGGGCAAAGGACCTATGTCTTGATGGAGTACGGCCTCCAATCGATGCACGACCGGACACTCGACCTGATAAACAGGGGGCACCATTTTGAGGCCTTTGTCGATGCCGTTGCCCGCACCAGGAGGCGAGGCCTGGAGGTCTGTGCTCACGTGATTCTCGGGCTTCCCGGGGAAGACAAGTCCGACATGTTGGAAACAGCGCGCGCCCTGGGCCGGATGGATATCCAGGGTGTCAAGATTCACCTTCTCTACGTGATCAGGAACACGCCGCTCCACCGTCTCTACCAACAGGGGGCGTATCGTTGTCTGAGCAGGGAAGCCTATGTGGATGCCGTGTGCGATTTCCTCTCACTGCTGCCCCCTGAGGTTATCATTCATCGGCTCACAGGGGACCCTCATCCACAGGAGCTGGTGGCGCCGCTCTGGGCCCTTGAGAAGCAGGCGAATCTCCAGGCTATTCGTGACGGGCTCCGAGAGCGACACACGTGGCAGGGGAAGGCCTTCGAAGGCAGCCGGTTCGAGAGGCCGGTCCCCGCCGAGCTGTCTGGGTGAAGGTTCTGGGAAAAAGGAGGTGACGTCATGAGAGTTACAATCAACGGCTCGGTTCTCGAACTCGTCCAGGGGGACATCACACAACAGGACACAGATGCCATAGTCAACGCGGCCAATACCTCCCTCCTGGGCGGCGGTGGTGTGGACGGGGCCATCCACAGGGCTGCGGGTCCCCAGCTCTTAGCGGAGTGTCGGACCCTGGGGGGGTGCCCCACCGGCGATGCCAAGATCACTCGGGGGTACAATCTGAAGGCGAGACATGTGATCCACACGGTGGGGCCGGTCTACCGCCGGGGGAACCAAGAGGTCCGGGACCTTCTCGCCAGTGCCTACCGGAGGAGTCTCGAAGTGGCGAGCGAGAATGGTTTGAAGACGGTCGCTTTCCCCTCGATCAGTACGGGAGCCTACGGCTATCCGGTGGAGGAAGCCGCCTCTGTCGCCCTGTCCACGGTCATCGACTACCTCAAGAAGCACCAGGACATCAAAGAGGTACGATTCGTTCTCTTCAGTGAAGGGATCCTGAGGGCATACGAAAAGGCGCTCCGCGATCTGACCGCGCAGAAGGGCCAGTAGAGTCGATTCTCCGAGGAGGCTGGAGGGTTGAGAATCTCCAGGCGAAGTGAGACGTGGATCCACACCCATTTTCTCACGGATGGCCGGGTACTGAGTTCCGACCAGAGACGCAGGATCAAGAACAGGTTGGAATCCTTTCTGCGCCTCGAGGGGATCGTCTTCGGGCTTCACTTTGAGGAGGCCCGGGGCGAGGAGGGGCTCCGGATCGTCCTGGAGTGTATACCTCTGCCCCAGACTCTGGACCGGATCCAGACCCGCCTGGAAGAAGAGATCCGCCATATCCCGATTCAGAAGCCGGTGGTCAAGAAGGTCCGCGTAGAATGAGCCTTTGGCAAAACCGGCCGCGCCACCCCGAGTCGCCGGATTCGACGAGGGCGGGTGCGGCCGGGCTGCTCAGGTCTGGGCGGCCTCGAGTTCGTGCAGAAACTCGTCCGTCGTGAGGACCCTGCCGTATTTCATCTCTATGCGTTTGAGGGAGTTCCTGTGGAATTCCTCCTCGAAGGTCCCCATGGCGTCTGAGACGGCGAGCACCTTGAACTGCCTTTCAAAGGCGCCCGCTATGGTGTCGTCCACGCAGATCGGGGTGAGGGCACCGATGACGACCGTGTACTCCACCTGATGCGCCCGGAGTATGTTTTCGAGATTCGAGTCGTAGAAGCCGTTGTACCCGTATTTCTCGACGATTTCGTCTCCCTGCTGCGGATAGATCTCCTCGATGATGTCACTGGCCTCCGCCTCTTTCTTGATGTCGTCATAGTACCTCTTGTGGTTTTTCCAGCAGCATTTCACGTCGGGGAAGAGCTTGGGAGACCAGGTCCAGATGAGGGTCTGCTTCGGGCCTGCGATGAATTTGAGATAGACTATGGGGATCTTGGCCTTCCTGCAGGCATCGACTACACGCTTTGCATTTGGGATGGCCTCACGGCAGGAGGGGAGCGACATGGGTGCGCCCTCCCTTACGAAATCGTTCTGCATGTCGACCACGATGAGAGCGGTCTTGTCGATCTCCATCCTGTACGGGACCGTTTTCTTTTCTTCCATCGTCATCTCCTCCTCTGATAGTCTTGCTGTTTTGTAAGGCCGGGATTCTGCGAGCCAGGCCTCCTCTTAAAGAGGGCCTTTCTCATCTGTCTCAAAGCCGATTTGCTGGGGGTCTAGGCTAGCCCTGCGGCGACCAGGAAGTTTCTTCCCAGCATCTTTTCGATCTCGTCTTCCGGGATCTCGGGTTCTCCAAGGGCTCTCGCCTCGTCGTTGAGGGTCTGGAACTTGGGCAAGAGGGTCTCAGGGAATTCAAAGCCCGGATAGTCCGTTCCCCAGCATATCTTGGACCACGGGAGCCCCAACGCCTTTGCCCGGATAAGGAAGCGGTACATCTCTCGACGGGTGTAGATACTGTTCATATAGGACAGATCCATGTAAAAGTTGGGATGCTTGGCCACGAGGACCAGATTCTCGTCCACCCAGGGAAACCCCCCATGACACACCAGGAGCCTGAGGTCGGGGAACTTCCGCCCTACCCCATCGAGCAAAAGGGGCCTCCCGTATTCCAGAGGGGCATCGATGACAGGTGTTGAAGCCTGGTGAACCATCACCAGGATCCCAAGCTGCTGGGCCTTTTCGAAGAGCCCGTAGGTCAACTCCCAGTCGTTCGGGGCGTAGTGATCATAGCAGGGATAGAGCTTTAGACCCGTCAATCCAAGATCCTGGACGGCTCGCTCCAGTTCTTCCACCGCAGCCGCAGGCCCTCTGAATCTTGGGTTCACGGCCGCCATCCCGATGAGCTTATCCGGGTACTTCTTCACGACGGCGGCGATGTAGTCGTTCGTCTTTTCGATCGATGGAGGTCCAGGCACATCGGTGAAACCCCTGAGATCGATCGTCCCCCTCACCATGTAGGGGGTGTACTCGGAGGGGGCTACGCCGAGAACCACCGACCTGTCGATGCCGCACTTGTCATGGTCCGCGATAAGAACCTCGGGATCGATGGGCTCCCATAGATACTCCAGTCCCTTCCAGTCCTCGTCCACGGGCATTCTTTCGGTGGGGAGCTTGCCCTGGGACCTGAAGTATCCCAGGGTCATCTCCTTGATGAACTTCTCGTACCCCGGATAACCCGCTCCCAAGACGTGGTTGTGACAGTCGATAATCATCCCCTTTCCCTCCTTTTGGACGGTCAGATGGTGAGGTAGTTTTTCACCGTGTGGTCTTCCCTCAGGAGATCGACCCCCCCCTCGGTTACGGCCCGGCCTTTTTCTATTATGTAACCACGGGAAGAGAGGTCGAATGCGAAATCTATGTTCTGTTCGACAAGCAGGATTGTGAGCCCCCTTTCCCTGTTGAGATTGCGAATCAGTTCGAGGATTCTCTGGATGATGCTAGGTTGAATGCCCTCGGTGGGCTCGTCGAGAATCATGATCCGCGGATCTCCGGCCAGGGCCCGGGCGATGGCAAGCATCTGTTGCTCTCCCCCGGACAGCCTTCCTCCTTTCTGTTTCAGTCGATCCCGTAGAAAAGGGAAGTAGTCGAAGACATCAGGTTCGATCCGGCGCGTTGGTTGGGCGCTTATGAAGGTCCCTACCCTAAGGTTCTCCTCTACCGTGAGCTCGGGAAAGATGAGCCTTCCCTGGGGAACATAGCCGATCCCGGCTCTCACGATTTGATAGGGGAATCTGCCGGAGATCAGCCGGCCTCCGAAGAATATGCGGCCTCCCCGAGGAGGGGTCAAGCCCACTATGCTCCGCAGGAGCGTCGACTTTCCCACGCCGTTTCTGCCCAGGACGCAGACGATTTCTCCCCTGTCGACCGTGAGGCTGACGTCGTTCAGGATCAGGGCATCCCGGTAATAGACGAAGATGTTTTGCACCGCCAGGAGAGCCAAGGGTTTTTTTTCACTCCCTTCCAAGGTAGACCTTTCTTACTTCCTCGTTGTTCTCTATCTCGTCGAACCTGCCCGTGGCAAGGATCCTTCCATTGTGAAGCACCGTCACCTCTTCTGCGATCTCCCGCAGGAATTTCAGATCGTGCTCGATGACCACCGTTGTCAGGTCGCTCAGGTTGTCCCTGATCAAGTACGCGGTTTCCCGGGTCTCTGCCGGTGTCATCCCTGCGGTGGGCTCGTCGAGAAGGAGTAGATCCGGTTCGTTGCGGAGAAGCATGCCGATCTCCAGCCACTGTCTCTCCCCGTGGGAGAGAGAGGAGGCGAGGTGGTCCCTCTTTGAATCGAGTTCGATCTTGCGGAGGATCTCCATGGCGAGGGCCCTGTCTCTCTCCTGCACGCCCCTGAAAAGGAGGTGGGAGAACCCGTATTTGCCGTATCCTGCGACCAGGATGTTCTCGATCACCGTGAGATGGGTGAAAATAGAAGGGGCCTGGAACTTTCGGCCGATTCCAAGATGGCAGATCTCCTCTGTTGTGAGATCGGTGATATCCCGGTCCCTGAGAAAGATCCTTCCCGAATCCGGCTTCAGCTTGGCGGTGATGAGGTTGAAGAGAGTGGTCTTGCCGGCCCCGTTGGGTCCGATGATGCAGTGCATCTCTCCCTCTTCGATACCGAGACTGATGTCGTCGATCGCCGTGAAACCGCCGAACCGGCGGGTGAGGTGCTCGACTCTCAGCATGAAATCACCCTGCCGAACCGTCACACCTTTCCCCCCTTTCTTCTGAGGATGGATCCCAGGAGGCCATCGGGCAGAAAGAGTACGACCACGACCAGGATTACCCCGATGATCAGATACCAAGTTTCCACGATAATGCCGCTCAAAATCGTTTCCAGGTAGCTGAGAACGATGGCGCCGAGGAAGGGACCGATCAGCGTGCCCCTGCCACCGACTGCGACCCAGATCATGACGTTTGTCGACAACAGCAGTCCAAGGAGATCGGGAGAAACGAAATCCTCCAGGGGACCAAGAAGCCCCCCTGCAACTCCGGCGATCCCACAGGAAAGGGTGAAACAGATGGTCCTGGCAGCGGCGATGTTGAAACCGAGAAACCGGGTCCTTTCAGGGTCGTCTCTGAGAGCCTGCAGCAGCAACCCGTATCTGGATCTCGAAAGGGCAAGGAGCAGGAGATAGACAACCAGGGCGAGGAGGACCACGAGGTAGAAATAGGTGATCAATCCTCCCGTGGTATCTGCGTCGAGGTGGTAAGAGAAGAAAGTGATCGGAGGAACGGGAAAGAACCCCGTCAGCCCTTTGGTCAGAGAATACCAGGCAATGGCCAGCTGTTCCATGATGAGTGTTACCACGAGGGTGATGATGGAGAAATATACACCGCTTACCTTGCCGTAGATGAGAAAAAAGCTCAGGAAGAGCCCGACCAAGATCGGGAGAAATATGGACCCCAGGATGGCGAGGAGCGTGCCCCCGGTCTGGACATGGGAAAGCACCAGAGTGACCGTGTAGGCTCCAAGACCGAAATAGGCGGCGTGCCCGAAGCTCAGAATTCCTGCATACCCCCAGACCAGGTCGAGACTCATGGCGAAAATGCCGAAGAGAACGAATTTTGCGAGTATCCTGGTATGGTATACGCTCGAAAAAAGAGGAGAGACGAGTATCGCCGAGAATACGACGGCCGCGATCCCAAGGTCTTTGTCAAATCTCTTAATCTTCACCATTCCTGCTGTCCGTGATTCTACGGCGCCTTTGTTCCAAACAGTCCTTGAGGCCTCAAGCGGATCACCATGATGGCCACCACAAAGACTACGATCTGCGCGATGGTCAGCCTGACGAAATAGGAGAGGAAGAAGCGCGTTCCGCTTACCAGGATCGCCCCTCCAATTATGCCGAAGAGATTTCCTATCCCGCCGAGTATGACCACGATGAACGACTGGGCGAGAAAGGTCTGGCCCATCTCCGGGTTGATGGTGATGAGAGGCGCCATGATGGCACCGGCCAGTCCTGCCAGGGCCGCGCCCAGAGAGAACGTCCACTGATCCATGCGAACCACGTTGATTCCCGAAACCGATGACATCTCCCGGTTTTGCATGATCGCCCGGCACTTCAATCCGTAGGAGGTCTTCTGGAACAGGAAGAAGAGAAACACAAGAACCATCCCCGTAACGACCAGAAGCAAGATCCTGTACTTGGGATAGACGATTCCGAAGATACCCAGGCTTCCGCTGAACGGGTTGATCAGGGATTGGTTGCCGACGCCGATGAACATCTTCACGAGTTGGCGGATTATGATACTGATCCCCCACGTAGCCGGGAGGGTGACCAAGGGCCGCGTGTAGAACCTCCGTACCACGAACTCGATGGCCAGGCCTACCACTCCTACGATCACGGGAGCCAGGGCTATGCCCAGCCAGAGATTGCCGCTGCCCTTCTGTGCCAAGACGGCGACATAAGCTCCGAGCATGAAGAGCTCACCGTGCGCCATGTTGATCACACCCATCAGGCCGAAGATGATCGAAAGTCCGATCGCCCCGAGAATGAGAATCATGGAGAAACTGATGGTGTTCATCACCTGAACGAATATCTCGCCGAACATGGATCAGCACTCTCCCCCATACCCGTGATGACTCGGTTCAGTCTCGTCTCTGTCCAGGCAGGCGGCCCGGCGCGTGGGCCTTCTAAAAAAATATGTTTCTGCCCCGGATGGGGCAGAAACATATTCCGGCTCATGGATCCCGTGGCTCAACGAACCGTGCATCCGGGCTCCGGAGCCAGGATGCCGTAGTCTTCGATGATTTCGAACATGGGCCAGATATCCTTCTTGCAGACACCGATGAAAGAACGGAGATGGGCGTACTGGTTTCGGGGGTCGAAGAATATCTCACCAGAAGGCGACTTGAGCTTCACCTCGAGCAGGGCCTTGGCGACTGCGTCCCTGTCTTTTGTTCCCGCTCTTTCCAGAGCTGCGGTGTAGAAATTGACGTTGTTGTACATGTTCACACCGAAGAGGTCGACAAGATCGTCCTTGCCGGCGGCTTTCCTGTAATCCGCGATGAACTTCTTGTTCTCCGGCGTGTCCACGGTCATGAAATAGTCGGCAAAGGTGTAGATACCATCTGCGGTCTCGGGGCTCAATCCCGCTGTTGCCAGTTCAGTGAAACCCGCCGATGTGATCCCCATCATCTTCTTCATTCCGAAATCCGAAACCTGCTTCATGAAGGTGACGCCGTCGGTCCCGGCCACCAGGAAGATCAGGGCGTCAGGCTTGGCTGCCATGCATCTCCGCAAAACGTCGCTGAAATCAGGAACTCCGAAACCCACGTACTCCTCTCCCACCACCTTTCCGCCTTCTGAGGCGATGATCTTCTTGGCCAGGGCAAAGGATTCCCGGGGCCAGGCGTAATCGGAACCGATCAGGTAGAACTTTGACCCGAATTTCTTGATTATCCAGGGGATAAACTCCCCGAACTGCTGGTTGATCACCGCTCCCGTGCTGAAATAGTACCTGTCGCACAATCCGCCCGGATCGTAGGTGGGATTCATGTAGATGACTCCCTTTTTGGAAGTGACGTTGAAAACCGCCTGCCGGATCTGGGTCCCCAGCACCCCGATCAAGACATCCACCCGGGTCTGCTCGATCAGCTTGATGGCCTTCTGGGAGCCCACCTGCGGGTTAAAGGCGGTATCCTCGACGTAGTACTTTATCCGGAACTTGCCGTTTGAACTGTTGTACTCGTTGATGGCAGCCTTGGCGCCGTTCAGCATCGAGCTCCCGAAAATGGCTCCGATGTTGGTAAGCGGAACAAGGAGCCCCACCTTGACCACCTGCTTCTTGCCCGCGGCAAAGGCGTTCCCACTCACTGCCAGGGCAAACATGAACAGAACAGAAAGAACAAGAATTCTCCTCGTCATGATCAATACCCCCTTTTCGAGTTTAGGTCCTCACCTCGCCTCCCAGCCGAGTTCTCTTCAAACCTTTCCGAACCGATGTCTCAATTCAGGAGCGGCTCATACGGCCGATACCCAATCGATAAGCCGTTCCCATGAACCCGTCGATGCGGCTCCCCGGTCTCACATCTACAAGCGTCTCACCCCCTTTCCCAGGCGGTGTGGTTTTTCGTGTCTCCACCCACGCAACAGAGATTTTTTCGACCCTAATATAGGATAGGAGCTTAGGGCTGTCAACTGTTTTCCATTTTCCGGGGTAGACCTCCGGGGATTGAACGGGCCGGCCCCTGGCCGAGTCAGGCGGAAATCCTGGAAGGGACCCGGTGGGAAATTGACTCGGTCCCAGATTTCTACTAACCTAGGAGAGGTCTGTTTCTGGAAGCGGGACAGCGCAAATCGGGTGTGGGGGAGATAGGAAATGACCGGGGAAGAGGGGTTTTTGGGAGCGAATTGGCTGTTGGACACAAGGGAAGCCATAGGCTTGTACCACGAAGTTGCGGTTTCTTTTAGACAAAAAGTGGGGATCGTTGACACCCATACGCACCATAATCTAAGGCAGATCGTCGAAAACCGGCCTTTCCCGAATATTTGGCGGGCAGAGGTGCTTGAGCCCAGAGATGAATATGCAAACAACGATCATTACATCATCCAACTTGCAGCAAAAATACCTGGGTTTTCTCAGGCTCTTGCAAGGGATCCTGAAATCTCCGACTACGACAAGTGGATGGCCCTGAGCCGGGTTTTTCCCGAAATTGAAGGGAACCATGTTCATCAATGGTTGCATTTAGACTTGCGCAGGCTATTCGGCATAGAACTGTTGCTCGGCGCCGATACAGGCGACAGAATATGGACACTGGCCAATGAAAGATTGCAAGGAAAAGAATTGCTGCCCCAGGCCATATTGAAAAGGATCCGTGCAAGGGTCATCTGTACCACGGACGACCCCTCAGATGATCTACGCTATCACGAGATGGCAAAGGGCATAGGGGGAATCACCTTTCTTCCGACCTTTAGGCCGGATGCTTACAGCAACATTTTCAGCGATGACTGGCGTTCAAAGGTCGAGGCCATATGCGATTTGACCGGAAAGGATACGACACTCAAGGGCCTTGTGGAGGCCCTGAGAGAGAGGCACGACCATTTTGCGCGGAACGGGGCAAGGGCGAGCGATCACGGTTTGCTGGAACCTTACGGCCTTGAGGTAACAGACACAAGGGCGGAGAGAATCTTTCATGAAGCTTACGAAAGAAGGAAGAAATACGGGATAAGATCTCCTGAAACACGAGAATTCATCTCGTACATGATGCACAGATTCTGTGAGATGAACCGGGAAAAAGGAATGGTGACCCAGATCCATTACGGTGCCTTCAGAAATGCCAACCAATACCTGTTCAGGAATTGGGGAATGGACGTTGGCGGTGATGTTGTATCGGATAGGGTCGATATTGTCGAAAACCTCATACCCCTGCTTTCGAAGTTCTTCAGTGGAGAAGCGGACAACCAATCGCACCTCATATTGTACCCGATGAATCAAACATTTGCTCATGTCAACGTCATGTTGGAGAGGGCCTTTCCCAATGTCCATGCGGGGTTTCCATGGTGGCACAATGACACGCCCTATGTAATGGAGCAGTACCTGCTCCATACTGCTGGCGCATCGCTGCTAAGTTCAAGCGGTGGCCCTGTCTGCGACGGAAGAAAGATCCTGTCAGAGGGAAGCCGATTTGAGGTCTTTGATCGGGTGATATGCAGGGCGATTGGCAGGCTGGTCTCGGATGGGCAGATGTCCAGGTCTGGTGCAATCCGAGCCGTAAAGGCGCTCATGTACGAGAACCAGGCCCGGCTCTTTTGTTTGGGATAGATCCAAAAGAAAGTCCAAAAGAAAGGGGACGTAGGTACTTAAGCAACTTGAGTTTACAAGCACGCATGCTGCGAGGGAATCATAAGAAGGGAAGAGAATCGGGATTCTGGAGCAAAAGCGCTCTTGCCTCGTAGAAGCTGAGTAGGGGGGCGATCTCAGGCCCTCCTGGCCATGGAGATGGCCCCCTTGGGGCATATGTCGATGCAAGTTGAACAGCCCTCACATAATTCTGGATCGATCAATGCACCTTTCCGGGTCATGGCTATAGCATTGCAGTGTCCTATCTCGACGCATAGGCCGCAGGACGAGCATTTTTCCTGATCGACCAGGGCGCATCCCGGCCAAACGTTAAGCTCAGAGGCAGGTTTTATCTCCCGGATCAATAAGTCACGGATATCCCGGGCGTTCTGAAAGCCCATCTCTTTCATATAGCCCTTCAGCGATTTCATCCATTTTTCCAGGAACCCGAATCCTGCGAGCATTGTCTGGGTACAGACGCCGACCGAATCGGCTCCGCACATCATCATCTCCACCGCGTCTTCCCAGGACGCCATGCCTCCTGTTCCGATAATTGAGTCTTCCGGGCCCAGAAGGCTCCTGATTTCATAGACGTCTCTGAGGGCCAGCGGCCTGATCCAGGGCCCGGAGAGGCAACCCATGGTGTTCTCATTTTGTAGATTGTAAATCGATTTCTTGTAGTTCCACACATCGATCGGGGGGATCCCCAATCGGTTCGCCACGCTGCAGACTGCCGCTGCGCCTGCTTCAAGCGCCGCCCTGGAGACCTCCGCGATGCGGCCCCCCTCAGGGGTGATCTTCGCAATGAGGGGGAGTCGCGTGACCTCCCGTGTCATCTCGATAACCCTGCGCACGGAATCTTCGTCTTGGCCCATGCTGGCTCCGGATGAGGGGCGATCGTCGTTGCGTTGGCGGGAGGTAACGTCCACATTGAAAGACATGTTGGGGCAGCAGAAGTTCAACTCCAGCATCTGAGCTCCAGCCGACTCGAAGCGCCTTGCAGCATCTTGCCAGCCTTCCAGGTCCGGCCCCACATAGGAATAGTTGGCGATGATCATCATTTCCCTGCATCTCTTCCTTGCCCCCTCGACCACCCGCAGCCCCTGGTCCATGTCGAGACGGTATTCCGCAGTGAAGGTGTGGAGCATCTCCTTTTTCAGCCAGCGATAACGGGGTTCATAATTCATGTAGGGTTTTGGATTGAAGGTCTGTTTCACCGACGCCGCGGCCCAACCCGAGCGTTCTGCCAACTCGAGTTGGTCGACCCGTTTCGTCGTGGGGCCTGAGGCGACCATGAAGGGATTCTTCAATTCGAGTCCGCCGAGCCGAATGGGCAGGTAGAAAAGATCTTCTTTCACGGCAACCTCTCCTCTCTAGTCACCGGCGGAATCTGTGAGCGTTCGCAAGGAGTCTTTTCCTCTCCGGGCGTGCCTCTCCTTCCCTCGGAGAAGGATACCCCCTCCCACGTGGTGGGGCCGTTTTTGTTGAACTGTCAGGTCACGTTCATTCATAGCGGAAGCGGGCAAGGGTGTCAAGGGGCCAACTCCAGGTAACCTGAGAGGGGCGGTGAGGAGCCTGTGGCCTATCCGGCTTCAGTGTGATATAGAATCTGGTGGGGATGTTCATACTCTATATGTTCCGGTGGACCCTTGAGGTCCCAGGAGAAAGTAACCCCCCGGGGGGGTGGATGTGGAGATGGACAGGAGAGCGAAGCAGAACAGGGGAGCCCGCCAGGTGGCCCTGGTGACCGGGTCGCGGCGGGGAATCGGCCTGGGAATAGCCATGGCCCTTGCGAGGGAGGGATTCACAGTGGTCCTCAACGGAAGGGCTTCACCTTCGGCGACGAGAGGGATCATCGAAAAAGTGGGGTCCCTGGGAGGCCGTGTGGAGTATCTCCAGGCCGATGTATCGGTCGGATCGGACCGTGAGAGGTTGGTGAAGACGATCGCCGAGCTCTTTGGCCGGCTCGATATCCTCGTCAACAACGCAGGTGTGGCTCCTGAATCCAGAGTGGATATTCTCGAGGCGACGGAGGAGAGCTTCGACCGTCTGATCGAAGTGAATCTTAAGGGGCCCTATTTTCTCACCCAGCGGGTTGCCAATTGGATGATCGAGCAGAAGAGAGAGGACAAACGCCGTACGCCCAAGATCATAAACATATCCTCGGTGAGCGCGTATACCGCCTCGCCCTCCAGAGGTGAATACTGCATTTCAAAAGCGGGTCTTTCCATGACGACCGCCCTCTTCGCGGTGAGGCTCGCCCAGTATGGTATCGGGGTCTACGAGATCAGGCCGGGCATAATGGAGACCGACATGACCGCACCGGTGAGAGAGAAATACAATCGGCTCATATCCGAGGGGGTAACCCCTATAAGAAGATGGGGAACCCCGGAGGACGTGGCACGGGCCGTCCTGGCCATTGCCAGAGATTATTTCCCCTTTTCCACGGGGGAAGTAATAGACGTGGATGGTGGATTCCACCTGAGGACCTTGTGAAGGCTTTGCCTGCCTGTGGCCCGGGAGGGAGTGGGGCTTCATCCTTTGGCCTCTTTCCTGACTTGGCGCAACACCTCTCTGTAGTATCTGTCATAGATGGTGCACCCGACGGGCTTCTGTGCCCGCAGGAGGACGCTGCAACCCCCGCAGGTGCGGCAGAAATCGATCGAATCTGTTTTGCCGGACAGAATCTTTTTCGCGAACAGGGGATCTGCCAGGGATTGCCTTCCGATTCCCACGAGGTCGACGTGTCCCTGGCAGAGGTTTTTCTCGGCCCAGTAAAGGAAGTCTTTCTTGGCCGGGTCGGGTTCTGCGAGGTCGTTCCTGCCGTCTCTCAGATATGAGTACCCCGAGCCGATCACCGGAATCCTTACGGCGTGTTTGATTGCCCTGGCCCATCCGAAATGCCTGTAGACCCCCGGTGGATACTTCTTGGTCGGCCTGACGATTTCAGGGGTGAGAGAGGGTATCCCTGCGGAGACGTTGATATAGTCCATGCCGCTCTCCTCGATCACCCTGGCAAATGCGACCGGCTCGGCCAGGTCCTCTATGACCTCCTGTGGCCCCTCTGTGCCGAATCCCCCTGGTATTCCCTCGTAGACAGAGTACCTCGTCCCCATGATGAAGGATCCGTCTCCAAGTGCTTTCTTCATCCTGGCCACTGTTTCTCTGAAGAATCTCGTCCGGTTCTCAAATGTGCCGCCGTAGCTGTCCTGCCGTGTATTGGCAGGCCGAACCATTTCCGCCCCGAAGTACCCGTGGCAGTGCTTGAAGTCGATACCGTCCGCTCCAACCTCCCTTGCAATGACCGCCGCCTTGACGAAATCCCCGGCAATCTCCTCGATCTCCTCCCGCTCCAACAGGTGGATCCCGGGATCCCCCGTGGGATAGACCGATACGACCTTGGAGAAGGTCCCATGGCTGAGCCTTCCAGAGTGATTGATTTGAAAGAGGATGAGAGATTCTCTGTTGATCCGGCGCATCTCTCGCACCAGGTTTGCGAGCCCGTCTGCCGTATCTTCGGATATCTTCAACTGGTTCTTCCTGGCCCGGCTCTCATAGGAGATCGTGAGGGATTCGACGAAGATGACCCCTGCTCCTCCCTCGGCCAATCTGCGATAACGCCTGAGGGTGAGCTCGGTGGGACTGCCGGAGTCGTCCGCGTCGTTGCACTCCATGGGCTGATTGACGATACGGTTCGGTGCCACCCTGTTTCCTATGCGGATGCTTGAAGCAAGCTTCTCCGGGTTAATGTCCCTCACCTCCCTTGTGCGGTATCGGAGAGCGCCTTGGCTTTGCCCCGGGCGGCCCGGTCGTCTTTCTGGCAAGGACTCCGGAAGGTCTTCTCAAGGGCCGCCCCTCTTCCCTGCTCTCCCCCGAAGCCCCTAGGGCATGCCTTCTCAGAGGAGGGAAGCCGAGTCCCTGTCCAGGTAGAGAAAAGTCTTGGGATGCTTTCTCAGGATTGAGGCAGGATGCCAGGGGGAGATCTCTCCTTCCAGGCACTTCCTTACCGCCTCGGCTTTGCGCTTGTCCGGAACCGTGCAGATTATGGTCTGAGCCTTCATGATCTGTCGAACCGACATGGAGATGGCTTTCCTGGGAACCTCGTCCATTGAGGAGAACCAGCCCTCGCCGAATTGTTGCTTCCGGCACGCTTCATCCAACTCCACCACAATGTAAGGATCTTCGGTATCAAAATCAGCAGGAGGATCGTTGAAGGCGAGGTGCCCGTTCTCTCCGATACCTACAAAGGCCACATCGATCGTTTCCAGGGAGATGATCCGGTTGAGTCGCCGGCATTCGGCCGAAGGATCCTCCGCATCCCCCTGGATCAGGTGGACCCTGCCGGGATGCACCCGTCCGATCAGTCGTTCTTTCAGGTAACGGCGGAAACTCGCCGGATGGTCCTCTGGGAGACCGATGTATTCGTCGAGATGGAACATGGTCGTCTTTTCCCAGTCGATCGCCCTCTGCTCTGTCAGGCTTTGCAGGAACTCGAACTGGGAAGCTCCGGTGGCCGCAACAAAACTCGCATGGCCCTTTGCCTCAATAGCATTTCTGAGAGTCGCAGCCGCCCTGTCTGCTGCTGCTGCGCCACACGCTTCCTTGGTATCATAGACCTGTATCTCCACCTTTGCCTCCATC
>JAFDHF010000050.1 GCA_019308905.1 Deltaproteobacteria bacterium | reverse complement strand
GACGGCGACGGACCCGATGTCCTTGTCCACCATGAGGCGGATCGCCTCCTGTATGCTGGCAGTAGTCTCGACAGATACGATATCCCTTGTCATCGCGTTTCTCACCGCGTAGGTCACCTTCATCGCCCACCTCCACTCTTTTTGTTGTGTCCTTCCATCTTCCACCAGCCTCTCGACCGCCGGTGCTGCACACTGTGACGTAATTCTTTTGAATCCTAACCTATTTGGCGGATTTTATAAAGAGGAAGGCTCCTTTCCCGCCAGGGAGACACCGGCCATGGGGATAGGTCTCTTGCCGCAATAGTCCGGGCTCTGCTAGCCCCGGGCCAAGAAGTATCCGGAAAACGTAACCGTATAGTCGACGCGGAAATCACCGCCTTCACCCTTGACGGAAACGGAGACGTTCATGGCAACCTCCGGGCTGAACACTATCCCGGTCTGGAGATGGGAGACCAGATGTGGAGCCTCTGGAACGAGGATGAAATCAAGACCGAGCCCTCTGTCTGCTCCTGCCCCCTTGAGGCTGAGGATCAGTTCGGTCTTGGGGTCTTTGAATCTGGTGGTTACGACAAGATCCGTCAACACAAAGGGCCTCCCCTGCATCTTTGAGACAGAGATAGCGCTGTGGTTGCGGGTCATGTTCTGAGAGTCGACAAAGGAACGGCGGTGCCAGGAGAAGAAGTCGGTGGTATCGCCATGGGCCCGGAGGGGCATAGGATTGGTGATCCGCACCGGTATGCTGCTTCCAGCCCCATTTACGACCTCGACCTGTGAAACATCTGCTATCCTGACCTCTGGGGAGTTGACAACATTGACGTTCCCGGTCACGGTGACCTCTGGCATCTCCCTGACGATCACCTCTGGTGTGTTTGCGACGTTCACGTTCCCCTCGACGACCACACTCCCCTGGACCGGAACGGGCAGGGGGCGGACCAAGTCGACCTTATCGACGAGTTGCCCCCAACTCGGCTCAAGGAGGAGAAAGCTGAATAGAAAAAGACCAGTCAAGTAAGCGGCTTTACCGATCATTTTGGCTCTCCTTTTTCCTAGGGAATACGAGGAGTCGATCGCTTCTCTCCCTTCTTCTAAATAAACCGGAAAGATGCTTTAATCAACACCTAAGGGACTCGATACCTGACTTTTCGATCAAGGATTTTGGTCGTTGTCTTCTCTACATCCGGTTCTCTTTGCCAGGAGAAGGCCCCTATCCCTTCGCTCCCAAGCTCTTGCGGTGACTCTTTCAGTGTTCGCGGGTGGGGAATACCTGCCCCTTCCCCGCACCAAAGAGGGGTTTTCCGGTGCCCGCTCACCTTTGATGGGTATCCCATCGTTTCGGCAATGTCGCTCAGGGACAAGGGTATTCTCCAAGGGGGCGAGGCTCGGACGGCCCTTTCTTGCTTCACAGATTCAGATTCGCATTCCACCATTAGAAAATAGTGGAATGCAAAGGTCAGGAAACTCGAGCTGAAAGGAAAAAAACGGGGCCCCCTTGACATGGGGAAAACCGGAAATATATGCTTCAATCAAGTGACGGTCGGTGAGGGATGTTGGCGGATTGAATATCGGAGACTTTCCTGGGTACCACTACGGGACGAGTTTTCTCGAAGAGGGTTTTCCAGGGAGAAATGACCGGGAAACCGCGAGGAGGTCCGAATGGAAGAGAGACCAGGAGCGGTCACGTTCATGGGCAATCCCCTCACACTTGTGGGCCGGGAGATCCATGTGGGGGACAGGGCGCCGGATTTTGAGACGATTGGAAACGACATGGAAACGGTTCGCTTCGACTCCCTTGCCGGCAAGGTCCGTATCCTCTCGTCTGTCCCTTCTCTGGATACCCCGGTCTGCGACACGGAGACACGGAGATTCAACGAAGAGGCGTCCAGATTCGGCGAAGGGGTAGTGATCCTTACGGTGAGCATGGATCTTCCCTTTGCCCAGAAGAGATGGTGCGGGGCGGCCGGTGTGACGACGGTGAAGACCCTGTCAGATCATCGCGAGGCTGGTTTCGGTCTGGCCTACGGTGTCTTGATCAAGGAGTTGCGCCTCCTGGCGAGAGCGGTCTTCCTGGTCGACGGCAGCGGGGTTGTCAAGTACATTCAGCTTGTCAAGGAGATGACCCATGAACCTGACTACGAGGCCCTCTGGAATGCCGTGAGGAAAATCGTCTGAGCTTCGATCTCTGAAGTGATTCAGGGCGTGACGGGTCCGGGTTTGTCCATGAATCGAGGGGGGAGCAGTGATGGCGGACGGGGGAGAAAGAATGAGTTCGGAAGAACTTCAGACCATTATCGATTTTGCCATAGAGAAGGAGAAGGAGGCAGTGGGGTTTTACAACGACCTAGCCGAGAAGGTCAAGGTGAAGGCCCTGGCAGTGGAGCTTCGCAAGATAGCCGCAATGGAAGAAGGCCATAGGCAACGACTGGAAAAGATGGATGTGGCCGGTGTTGCAACCGGAGTTCCCCACAAGGTACCCGATCTCCACATAACCGAGTATGTAGTGGAGAAGAAGCCCGGCCCGGACATGTCGTGGCAGGATATTGTAGACATCGCCATGCACCGTGAACAGGCCTCGATCAATCTGTACACCGATCTGGAGAAAGTCGTGGACGATCCGCTCGCCAAGCGCCTGTTTCAGAATCTGGCCGAGGAGGAGAGGGGCCATAAGTTCTTCTTCGAAAAGATCTGGGACGATGAGGTCTTGACTTCAAACTAATCGTGCAGTCGGGGTGTTTTCACCGCCGGACAGACTCGACTCGAAAGGGAGGAGGGTGAGATGACCAAGCAACTGGAAATCTACAAGTGTGAGATCTGCGGGAATATTGTGGAAATGCTCCACGAGGGCAAGGGAGAACTCGTGTGCTGCGGGCAGCCCATGAGACTCTTCACGGAGAATACGGTCGACGCCGCCCGGGAGAAGCACATGCCGGTAATTGAACGGACAGCATCCGGGTTCAAGGTGAAGGTGGGGAGTGTGGCCCATCCCATGGAGGAGAAGCACTATATCGAGTGGATCGAGGCGATTGCCGACGGAAAGGCATACCGCCAGTTCCTCAAGCCGGGTGATGCTCCTGAAGCGACGTTCAACGTTCCTGCCGAGAAGATTACCGCCCGGGGGTATTGCAACCTCCACGGCCTGTGGAAAGCCTAGGCAGACAGGTTTGTTCAAATTTGAGGAGGGGTGTCAGCAAAGGGGTCAAGTCTTTTTTTGATCATTTCTACCTAGTTATTCTGCAAACACGCCTAGTTAGCCTCACCCCGTGGCTGATAGTTTAGGAAGGCACACGTCTCTGGGCCGGGATGAAGGGAGAGTTGACCGGCAAGAACCGCTGTCACACCCAGGAATCGAATTCTCCTTTGCCCATGGGGTCAGCCCTTGACATTGGACATTCCGGCAGGTCAGATCCTTCTCCGACTAATGCGGAGGTGATAGTCTCACGCCAGACCAGTACGGATTTAATACCAAGGGCCCTTTTGCCATGTGGTCATCTTTTTCAGCGGAGGTACAGGGAATTGTTGTATTTTGGTGATTGTCTACAAAGACCGGAAACACAAGAAAGCTCGAAGAAGCGATACAGAGATTTTATCGAGAAAGCCGTTACGCAGGTGTCCGACAATCCACCGGAGAGCGTATATCGTGGGGTGAGTCCGGGCGGTCAGACGTTTGTCAGGGAGACCGTGAAAGGGCTATGAGGGATCTGATTGTTCCAAGGCGAGAGGTCTCAGAGAGAAAGGTGTTGGAAGCCTCTTATGGATTTGATGACATCATTGATGCAGCCTCTTCTGATTTCGAGGTGTCCCGGGACGATGTGCTGACAGCTAGTGGCGAGTCGAGATACATCGCCCTCTACTTGATGAAAAGGTTGACAGGCGTAAGGAATAGCCGAATCGGGCAGGTCTTTGGTGGTCTCAGTTATTCATGTATGGCCAAGGGGCACCAGAGATTCTCGGTAAACCAAGCGAGGAACGAGCTATTGAGAAAACGGATTGAGACGATTAAGACCGATCTGTCCAATGTGGAGGGCTAATCCCCTATAAACGCCCTAGGGGGCAACGGCTGAGTCAACAGCACCTCTACCTTTGCCGGAGTTTCTTCCGGTTTTTCGGTGCCAGCGTCGCTGCACCAGTCACCCGTCAGGATTGATGTCTTGTCGGACAAACCCCTCTGTCAAATCCACCCTTTCTGCTCCTTAGGGGACAGGAAAATCTTTGGCTCCAGGCCGTATCCAATTCGTTCTTTCCCCAGGCCTCGTGGTTCTTAAGCCAGCCCCTTGGTAGGTTTGCCGTTCCTGCCACCTCCTTATGCAAACAGCCTTTCGGGCTTGAACACAGCTCGATCCCTCATGATGAGGTATGCTGCCATGGCAGTTTCTAGCGGGGTTGGTCACCGATTAAGGAGCGCCCTGTCAAGGAGTAATAGTTATCTGTTGCAAGAAATATCGTCTCTTGCAGAATGATATCGCGAACGGGGGAGATGGGCCAAATCTTGTCTTGAGTTTTCTTTCTGATTTCTCTTTGCAATCAAAAGCATTTTACCTTGGATGAGATTGATGGTCACCTTGGGTGAGACTGATAGTGGAGGGCGCTCTCATTCTCTTGCTTCCTGCCGTTTGATTTTGGGATGGAGTGAGGACGGCCCTTTGAAAATGACCAGGGAGTCGGAGGGGCTACTCGTAGTGACCAGTTTACATTTCACTTCGGTCCCGGGGCTGGGCTTTCGGAGTATCAACCAGATATAGAGTGTAACATATCGGAGTTACAGAATAACTTGACAGTAATGATCAAAAAAAGACTTGACCCCTGCCCTCCTCGATGATGTAGGGTGTTTCCAACAAGGAAATACAGGATTACCCCCATTGATCCTGGGGAGGATTTCCTTTTAGATTTTCACATGCTGACCCTTTATGGCCCTTTACCGCCAAGGGTGAAGAATATCGGAATGTGTGGCATTGGTGGGAAGTCCATACTTTGACGGGAGATAATATGAAGACTAAAGAAGACATTAAGACCGTTATTGGTGGTATTGGGGATTCTTGTCTTCTCGACCTCTGCAACAAGCGTGCTGGCAAGAACTGGTGAAAAACAGTGGGTCATACGTGAAAAAACAATTCCGGCAGCGCCACAGGCCGGCGGTAAGGTGCTCCGTGATTTTCTTCTCGGTATTCCCCAGCCGGATGTTTCGGCGGTAAGAAAGATCGATCCGAAAAACGAAAATCGCGTCTTCATGTATCTCTATGGAGGCGCCTATGTTTTCAATCCAGGCAAGGCGGGTTTGGCGGAGGCCGTTTTGATTGCGGCCAGGTGCAATATCCGGGTGATATCGGTTGATTACCGGATGCCTCCCAAACACCCGTTCCCGGCGGTGCTGGATGATGCAGTGAATGTGTACAGGGAACCGTTGAAAAAACACCGTGCGGGGTGTATCGCCCTAGGCGGGACCTCTGCCGGAGGCGGATTGACCCCGGCCACGGTCCACAAACTCAAGGCATTGGGGCTTGATGTGCCGGCCGCCCTGTTTGCGGGGATACCCTGGACCGACCTGACAAAGACCGGTGACAGCTATTACATCAATTAGGGTATTGATCACCTCTTGGTAACCAACGAGGGGCTGCTGGAAAGTGCCGCAAAACTGTACGCTGACGGTAAAGACCTGAAAGATCCTCTTGTTTCGCCTGTTTATGGTGATTTTACGGGCTTCCCTCCGGACTTCCTTGTAAGCGGCACACGGGACTTGTTTCTCAGCAATGCGGTTGGGAGGCACATGAAAATGAGAAGGGCACGTGTGGTTGCCGACCTTATGGTGATCGAAGGGGTCTCGCGTGCGGAATATCTGTTCCTGTATGAATCACCGGAATCGAAATTGGTCTATAGCCAATTGAAAGGATTTCTGCTGAAATACCTTGAATAGACAAAACAATAAAGCAAGGAGGCAAGAAATGGCGAATCCAAACAATGTCATTGTCACCGGGGGATCGGGACTTCTGGGGTCTTCGCTCGTACATCAACTCGTCGAGGGGGGGCAAGAACACCCGATCGTAATGGACATCAACCCGGATCCCAAGCGGCTGAAGGATATTATGGACCAGATCGAATATGTGCGGTCCGACGTTGCCGACCCCGAGGCGCTTGCCTCTCTCATCGGCAGGACAAAGCCCACGAAGATTTACCACATCGCAGCGTATCTGGGGGATGCCTGTGAAAGAAACCAGATGGAGGCCGTGCGTATCAACGTGAACGGGTTCATGCACCTGCTGGAGACGGCGAGGCAGCACAACGTGTCCCGAGTGCTCTTTTCCAGTTCCGCCACCACGTATGGAGAGGACCTTGAAGAAGGGGAGGTGCTCAACGACAGAACTCTACAGCGTCCCGCATCATTCTATGGGATTACGAAGGTTTTCGCCGAGAACGCCGGGAGGTATTACAGAAGGAGGTTCGGGCTGGATTACCGAGGGATTCACTATCCCGCTATCATCGGACCGGGTGAGCGAGTCGGGGGTATTGTCAGCTATACCTCGGCGATCATCGAGCACTCGGCGAGAGGGGAATCTTACACGGTGCCCATCAGTCCGGAAATCCGCCTGCCCCTCGTCTATGTGGAAGATGGTGGCCGTGCCCTGATCATGCTGGGAAACGCACCGGCGGAGAACATCAAAACCGTGAACTACTTCATCAACGGCGTCAAGGACCCAGTGCCGACTGCAGGCGAGATGGTGGAGATGGTGAATCGGCACATCCCGGGCGCACGGATTACGTTCGACATCAATCCGGAGTGGGATAAGCTGCTCAAATCCGCCTCCCACCTTGTGGACGACAACAGCTCCGTAAGGGAGTGGGCCTGGAAGCCGAGCTATGACACCTATGACAAGATCATCGACGCCTATCTCCAAGCCCTGAAGAATGAATAGAAAGGAAAAAAATGAAGAAGATGGTCAAATTACGGGCAGTTTTCGTATTGGTTTTATTGGTGGTTTCTCCCGTCATGGCCCAGGGGAAGAAATGGGAAAAGCTGACGGATTTTCAAAAGCGCCTGAAGCCAGCGCGTCTTCCCATGGTGCAGGCGGACTATTCCGGCAAACCGCTGCCTGCTGATCCAAAATTTCTGGCCGATCGTCTGGCGATAATAAATCATGTGACGGCCTATTCTTTTCTCATTGATGAAGGGCGCTGGGAGCAGTGCCAAGAATACCTGTTATCTCGGAATTGAGCCAAAACAATTCCTGATGAATGTTCAAGAAACGCACAAAACCCGCGCAACGGCTTCGGATCAAGACAGTGTACCCGGACCAAATCTTGTAGCGGAGGAATAATCATGAAAGCCTATCGCTTGTTTGAATGGAAAGAGCCGCCAAAGTTCGTAGATATTCCCGTTCCTGAGCCAGGCGCGGGGCAGGTGCGGCTCAAAGTGGCGGGCAACGGTATTTGTCAGTCGGATTTACATCTAATTCATGAATGGGAAGCCAGCCCGCCCCATTTGAAAATAGAATTACCCATGACCATTGGCCACGAAGTGGGCGGCTGGATCGACAAACTGGGCCCCGGCGTGAGTGGCTTCGAGCCAGACCAGGCCGCCATCGTGACCATCGCAGGATGCGGCCATTGCCGCTACTGTGCGGCGGGTTGGAATAACTACTGCCTGAACAAGGGCAAGCAGGTTGGGATGGGACTTGACGGCGGTCTGGCCGAGTACGTGGTTGCCCCGGCCGGTGCGGTGGTGCCGGTAAATATCGATCCGGCCGAAGCGGCGCCGCTCACTGATGCGGCCCTGAGCTCCTACCACGCCGTGAAGCGGGTGCTGCCCTTGTTGACCGGCGGGACCACCGTGGCCGTAATCGGTGTGGGCGGTCTTGGACATCTGGCTGTTCAGGAGCTGAAAGCGATGAGCCCGGCGCGCATCATCGCTTACGATTTGAGCGATTCGGCGCTGGAGTTGGCCAAAGAACTTGGCGCCGATGAATGCCGAAGATCGGAAGACCCCAATTTCGAAAAAATGAGCATGGAAGCGGTGCTCGATTTTGTGGGTGCCGGCGGCACCATTGCATCAGCAACCAGAATGATTAAACCGCTGGGACACATCGCGGTTGTAGGCCGGGGTCCCGGATCGTTTGAATTCACCCATCATGCTCTTCCGTATGGTGTGATGTTGAGTACCTCCTTTGGAGGAAGTAAATCCGAACTGTTGGAGCTTATCGGTCTTGCAGAAGCAGGGCTCTTAAAGCCGCATGTTACCCGGTTTAAGCTGGAAGAGGCGGAAGTGGCGCTTGGTAAATTAGCTAAAGGACAAATCGTCGGGCGTGCTGTAATCGTACCATAGTGCGCCTGGATTTCTCCTCTACAACAGTATCGATAATGTCTGTTTGCGTCGTGCTTGTCCCCGGTCCACTCGAAAACAGTGAGGAAAGCAAAACAATCAAAACAAGTGTTTTCTGTCTTTTTGCCTTTTTGTTCGTTTTCTTAGCCTGATAAACGAATGAAGAGAGCTTGATTCATTGCCGTGCTCTACGAAGAGTGGCCGACTTTTTCATGGCCTAGTTGATAGGAGAGTACAACCCAATCAAACCAGAAAAAGGAGGGTCAAGAAAAATGAAAGAGAAAATTCCATGCAAGGTTGAAAGGCGCGAGTTTCTCAAGACTGCTGGCATTGCTGCTGCAGCGGGCGCGGCAGCTATGATTCCGGGAACCCTTTCGGCTGACGCCCCTGCCGGAGATCCCGGCAAGAGCAGAAAGAAGTTCAAGGTCATCGACTTCCGATGCCGTCCACCCCTGAAGGCATTCCACGGGCTGTATAAGATGCGCCTGGGCTATATCGCTGAGCGCCCTACCTATCTCGGCAACCCGGCAACCCACGGGAGGGTTCCTGAATGTGTCAAGCGGTTCGAGTCGTCCGGGGCTATGGCACTTTGGTGGAAGGAAATAGATTCTACGGGAATCGAAGCCGTTGTTGTGGCCGGCCGCTACATGGCAGGAGAACAGGGGAGCATGGGATACAAGGAGTTGCTCGAGTACGAGAAAAAATACCCTGGACGTTTCTATGGCATAGCACCTGTGAATCTGGATCAGCCTGTAGAGAAGTCAAAGGAAGAGCTGCAAAAAGCGCTGGACAGCGGAATTAGGGGAGCAACTGTCGAGCCCGGTTATCGGATGGCGGGCGGCCCGACCACGTACGATGACATTTCGCTGTACCCGATCTATGAAGTCATGCAGGACAGCGGGAAGATCCTGCAGGTCCAGACAGGTGCCTTTGCCGATCCCAACAACTGGGACAAGCCCAACCAGATTTGGCGGATGGACAGCGTGATGAAGCAATTTCCCAGGCTCAGGCTGGTGGTGGGGCACGGAGGCTACCCCCGCATCACCGAAATGCTGGCGCTTGCGCTGAAGTGGCCGAGTGTAACGATCAGTTCGGACGTTTATACCTTCTGGCCCGGGGGGCAGCTCTACCAGGAGAATATCGAAATGCTCCAGGATCAATTCGTGTACGGATCCGCCTATCCCTTCGGCAATTTCGACACCACGCTGAAACAGACCCTCGCCCTGCCCCTTGCCGACAGGGTCATGGAAAAGTATCTCTATCTGAATGCCAAGAGACTACTGAACCTGTCGTAAAGGGCAAGGCGTTTTCGTCGGATTGCTGAACCCGGAGGACGGCAATATCGAAAAGAACAGCGTCGATGCAGGCCTCGAATTTGTCGTGGCGGGGGTGTTCACCCCATCCTGAAATACCGCCTGGGAGAAAAGATATGAGAGAGACTCTGGAGATGCTCTTCCGAATTTCCGTGTTGACCTTCGTGATCGGAAGCATGATCAGCATGGGGCTGAGCCTGACCGTCCGCCAGATTCTGGGGCCTCTGAGGAACGCCAGAGTTGTTGTGTTGTCCCTCATTGCCAATTTCGTCCTGGTCCCTCTTTTCGTGTATGGCATGTTGGCGGTCATTCCGGTCCCCGAAGGGGTGAAAATCGGTCTGATCCTGCTTTCCCTGGCGGCCGGCGCGCCCTTTCTGCCGAAGCTGGCGGAAATCGCCAGAAGCGATGCGGCCTTTTCCATCGGGCTGATGCTGCTGCTCATGGTGGTCACGATCTTCTACCTGCCGGTCATGCTGCCGTTCCTGTTGTCGGGTGCCAAGATAAGTTCCTGGGCCATCGCCAAGTCCCTGATCCTCCTGATGCTGATACCGCTGCTTGCTGCGCTCTTTTTCCGCGCGCGCGCCGAGGCCGCTGCGAAACGCCTCCAGGCGGTATTCACCAAGCTGAGCAACATCGCGCTGATCGTGCTGGCGGCGACCCTGATTATCCTGAACACGAAGAGCCTGATCGCCATGGTGGGGCCGAGCCTGATCGCCATCGTCCTCCTGCTGATAGCGGCCATGCTCATCGGGTATGGACTTGGGGGACCGGGCCGCGACGGGCGCGTTGTCCTGTCTCTCGGGACGGGCCAGCGGAACATATCGGCCGCCATCCTGGTGGCGGCGCAGAATTTCAAGGACCCGGAGGTGACCCTGACGATGGTTGCTCTGGCCGTCATGGGTCTTGTCATCATGCTTCCTGTCGCGGGCAGGATGGGGAAGCGGGCTTCCAGATGAAGAGCGAGTTTCAAGCTGGGCTCGAGAAAGACAAATAAAGAGAAGAGAAGGAGACAAACATGGGCAAGAGATATTTGGTCGTGGGAGGTGTGGCCGGCGGCGCGTCAGCGGCGGCCAGGCTGAGGAGACTGAGCGAAGAAGATGAAATTATCATGTTCGAAAGGGGACCGCATGTGTCGTTTTCGAACTGCTGCCTCCCTTACTATCTGAGCGGCACCGTCAAGAGCGCCGAAAATCTGCTCCTGATGACGCCCGAGAAATTCAAGAAACAGTACAAGATCGATGCCCGGGTCAACCACGAAGTCGTCGCCGTCGACAGGGAAGCCAGGGCTGTGGAAGTCAAGAACCTTGTTACCGGGGAAACGTATCGCGAGACCTACGACAAACTCATCCTCTCGCCGGGCGCCCGTCCAGTTGTTCCGCCCATCCCAGGGATCGAAAAGGCCCGTATCTTTACCGTCCGAAACGTAGTCGATATCGAGAAACTGCACGGGGGTATAGAAGAGATCAAACCGACCCGTATCACCATCGTCGGTGGCGGATTCATCGGGATCGAGGTGGCGGAAAACCTCGTGGAGGCGGGTCGCACGGTCTCCCTTGTCGAGGCCCTGCCGCAGGTGCTCAACCAGTTTGACGGAGACATGGTTCAGATCCTTCACAAGGAGCTCATCGACAACGGGGTAGACCTTACGGTGGGGGATCGGGTTGCCGCCTTCGACACCGACGAGGTGATCCTCGAGTCGGGCAAGAAATTCACCTCGGAGGTGATCGTCCTTGCCATAGGTGTGACGCCCGAGAGTGACCTGGCAAAGGAGGCCGGCCTGAAAATCGGCAGGACCGGCGCCATCTGGGTCGACCATAACTACAAGACCAGCGATCCGGACATCTATGCCATCGGAGATGCCATCCAGGTCTACAATCCCGTGATGCGGGATTACATGACCCTGGCGCTTGCAGGTCCCGCCCAGAAGCAGGCCCGCGCCGTTGCCAACCATGTCCATCACATCCCCGTCAACTATCCAGGATACATCGGTTCGTCGGTCGTGAAGGTTTTCAACTACAACGGAGCCGCCACGGGACTCAACGAACATGCCCTGGCAAAGATGGATATAGACTACGACTTCGTAAAGATCGTCCCCAAGGACAAGGTGGGCCTGATGCCGGATTCGGAAGAGCTCCATTTCAAGCTTATCTTCGAGAAGCCGACCGGAAGAATAATCGGGGCGCAGGCCATCGGCCGGGGAAACGTGGACAAACGGATCGACGTCATCGCCACGGCCATCACCGCCAAGGCCACCATCGACCACCTGAAGGACCTCGAACTCTGTTATGCCCCGCCCTTTGGCACGGCAAAGGACGTGGTCAACATGGCCGGCTACGTGGCCTCCAACGTCCTGCACGATACCTTCAAGCAGGTCCAGATAACCCGGATCCGTGAGCTGGTGGAGGCGGGCGCCTTCATCGTCGACGTCAGGGAAGAGGAAGAATGGAATGCCGGGCATATCGCCGGCGCACGGCACATTCCCCTCTCAGAGTTGAGGGAGCGTGTTCGCGAAATTCCGAGAGACGAACCGGTCTACCTCCACTGCCGGTCCGGGCAGCGGTCCTACAACGCGTGCCTGTTCCTGCAGCACTTGGGGTATGACAAGGTGTACAACGTCTCCGGCGGCTACATCGGTCTCTGCTTCAATGAATACTTTACGGACAAGACGACGGGGAGAAAACCGATTGTGACGGCGTACAATTTCAACTGAACGGACAACCCGCAGGAGACGGCTCCGCTCGGCGAAATCTTCGTTTTCGCGGAGCTTCTAGGAACGGGCGGGGATTGTATAATCCGGAATAGAAAGCGGGCTTTTCCGGTTTGTGAAGATAGAGAAAGAATCAGTACATGGAAGTGGAAAAAAATAGGAAACATCAAATGAAAAGATCCAATTAGGAAGTTCTTGATCTCTGCACCATGGTATGAAATACTGGAGACTGTTGAACGAAGCATTGCAGAATGAGCCGGTGGTGGGACGAAACCGTGTTGTTTTCACGCAGTCAAGACGGCTCGGTTTTGAAAAGGGAAAAAACCTTTGATCCCACACCTGAACAAACGGAGATTCTCACCGAAGCCGCGAAAAGGGGCGAAGCCATATACTCGGCTTTGACGTTCTCAAAACCCGATAGATTCAAATATCGGCCTGACCGCCATTGATATCCTAGCATGAAATCGTTAATTCAGATACCAATGGATGACGACGTTTTGTGACCTGTTACAATTCCAGTGAGGCAAAAGGACACAGGGAGCGAAGCCGGAAACGGATCCAGGGGCTCCAGCAGGGACTGGAGGCCGTGGGGGATGCCGAGGAAAAATCCAACACCAAAGCCGTCCGGGCCTTGAGGCCCCATTCCGCAATGGGCCGGTACGTCAATGAGCTTCCAGGGGGCAAGCCCAGAATAGACCTCTGGAGGGAAGACCGCCGTCGCAGCCACGTCCTTCTGTGCTGATTGGCCCTTTTTCTGGTCCGGAAGCTTGAGATAGAGACCGGGCAGGGCTGGGACACGATGCGTGAGTTCCCCCAGAGGCTACATATCAAGGAGTCTCGTTCGAAAGACGGCCGTGTATTTCAGAGGAGTGAGCTCACCAGGGAATCACTGGTACTGCCAATAAAGGATTTGACAAGGAGTTTTCCTGCCCCGTCGATGGATTCATTCAAATACATGATCCTGTATCGATTGATTCCCCTGGGTTACTACCTTCTGCGCTTCTACCTCTCTTTTGTCAGGGTCAGGGTGACGGGGGAGGAGATCGCCCTCGGGTGCCTGGCGGATTACGGGCGTTTGATAGTTGCCGTATGGCATCAACGTTTCCTGCCCGCCCTTGCCTATGTCACCAAATTCAGGTATTTCAAACCGATCGTCATGATCAGCCCGAGCAGAGACGGGGAGCTGATGGCAAGACTCGCCGGACGGCTGGGACTCGTACCGGTGAGAGGCTCCAGCTCACGGGGGGGGACCACTGCCCTGAAAGCCATTATGGAGGCGTTGAAGAAGTACCCTGCCGTCATACACATCGTGGACGGCCCCCTGGGTCCCAAAGGGATCGTCAAGCCAGGCATTGTGAGCATGGCCCAAGTATCAGGGGCCGTGATCCTGCCTGTCATCGTATCGGCTGACAGGGCCTGGATCATGGGAAGCTGGGACAGGTTCCTGGTGCCCAAGCCATTTGGTAATGTGACCATCCAATGGGGGCAGCCGATTGTCGTGCCCAGGAACTTGGATTCCGCTCAGAAATTCGAAAAATTCAGGAGAGAGATAGAGAAGAGGCTCAGGGACGGGCACGCTGAGGCCGATCTGAATGCGGGTTGGAACCACCCCCTGTAGCCTTTTTCCGATCCTCTGCCGTCACATCCCTTTGGCACCGTGCCAGACGCATGGGCAAATCGCTCGTCATATGCCGGATTCCCGAATATCACCCCCAGATCCTGGACAACCCGGCCGGGACGAATCCCACCATGGAGGAGGGGGAGAGAAGAAGGTGAAACCGAACCTCGCTGTGCCGAAATAGCTTGAAAGTATCCGGCAGCCGTGTCTATCTAAAGAACGGTTTGCATTGCTTGCAAAGCCAATGTGGCCGGGCCTTTCCCGGGTAGGCGGAGGCGCGAGGGTTTACGGAGCAAGGTGGCCGATGGTAGGATATGGGAGCGGGTCAGGCGTCGGTTCGGCTCCAAAGTCCATTTCTCTGTTGACACCGTTTATGAGTTGGCTTTGGGCTATTTGGATCTCTCTTTTCGCTTTGAGCTTCACTATATGTGACGGATGAGCGAGATGCGTCTTCGGATGGGCATGGCACCTGAGGTGATGTTATCGATGGTCGTTGATGGTGTCGACTCTGGCCGGCGCGACCGGATGCTGTTGCTGGTCTGGAGTACTGGGCCAAGGTTTCGGCACAGATGGGTCAATATTTGGTCTAATAACCTGATTAAGAGAGGTATCCAACTTTGATCATATCCGGAAGACCCACATTGGCTTTCCTGTGGCGTGCCTGTGAGATAAGCGGTTCGGTGGTCAATGCGGCCCGGGAGACCTCCACGAGTGCCATATTCGACCTCGGCCCCCACCCCACGGGAGATACGGCAAAGGCCCTCAAGGCCGCGGGGGCCGAAGATATGAAGATAACGGCGGAATACCTGATGGATCCCTCGGCGGAGAAGTTTATCCGGGAATCAGGTGTGACTACCCTCTGGGTCGAATACAATCCGGTACTCGAGAGCTTCTCTCCCCAAGAATTCATCAAGAGGTTGGGGGAGTTGTCATCCCTTCTCGGGTGTATCCCGGTAAGCGGGGACCTGGAATTCCTTGCCCTCGCCGTCAGCTCAGGACATCCTCTACAGGGCGTGGCCCTCAAAGGTGCCGAGGCCGCGGGTTTTACGGGTAGAGAAACAGCAGGAATCCTGTACACGTTCCTGAGGGAGACAGCAAGCCGGGAGTCTCTCGGGCCCGGGCTGATCCTCTGGGGAGGCGTGGCCACGCCCGAGGCGGTGGCGGCGTTTCTATGCACCGGCGCAAGGGGCGTGGTTTTCGAGAGCCTCCACTGGCAGACAGACCTTGTGCAGGCAGACCGTAACCTGAAAAAGCGGCTCTCAAAATTTCGCCCCGAGCACACCACCATGGTGGGCGCTGACATCGGAGTCCCCTGCCGTTTTTTTGACAAGGGCAACTCCCCGGCAATCAAGGAGCTGAAGAAATACGAGGCCTCCCTTTTCAAGGACCGTGTAACGGACGATGACCGCCGCGCCTTCGCCCTCAGGGTCAAAGAGGCTGTCAAACCTGCCCTTGAAAGCGACCTGGACAGGCGGGACCTTGTCTTCTTGGGACCCGAGGCTGCCTTTGCCGAGGCTTTCGCCGAGCGGTTCGGCCGCAACACCTTCCAGGCACTGGCGGCCTTTGTGGAGGAGATCGAAGGGATTTTGGAGAAAGCCCCGGGAAAACTGGATGGATTGGTGAAAAACAGGGCTGCCGATTCCCTGGGAACAAGATACCCTTTCATTCAGGGCGCCATGAGCTGGATCAGTGACATACCCGAATTCGCCCTGGCCGTATCGGAGGCGGGGGGGCTGCCCACCATCGCCCTGGGACTGAAAAGCCGGCAGGAACTGGAGGCGGACCTGGATCGCATAGAGGGTGTCATGGGCGGAAATCCTTACGCGGTGAACCTTGTCGCCCTTCCTGAAAACCCCCATCTCCGGGAGCAACTCGACTGGATAGAGGAGAAGCGCCCTCCCTTTACGGTCATCGCGGCCGGGGACCCCGCACGGGCGGCCCGGTTACAGGAGAAGGGAATCGAGACGATCTATATCGCATCGAACGAGGACCTCATTCGCCTTGCCGCAGAGGCCGGTGTCCGTTTTATCGTCCTGGAAGGGAACGAGGCCGGAGGGCATGTGGGAGAGCACTCGACCCTTACCCTGGCACAGATCGCACTGGAACTGAGGCGGAGGGAGCCGTCCGTTTTCAAGGACAGATTCCTGGTAATCGCCGGTGGCATTTTCAACAGGGAGACCGCCTTCAGGGCGTTCATGCTGGGGGCCGACGCCATCCAGATGGGAACGGCTTACGTGGCCACCAGGGAGATAGTGGAGACCGGGGCGCTCGACCCCCTGTACCAGCGTCTGATAGTCGGTTCCCGCCCCGGCTCCACAAGGGTCTCGGGCGAGAGCATCGGTCTCAGGGTCAGATCCCTCAAGACCCCTAAGATGGAGGCCATCGGAGCCCTTGAAAGGGAATGGGTTTCGGGCCGGCACGACGAAGCCTCCTTTCGCAGACGCCTTGAGGCACTGAGCACAAACAGCCTGCTCATCGCCGCAAGGGGTATCAAACGGCCGGGTGGCTCCGCCATGGACGAAGAGAGTCGCATCCGCGAGGGACAGTTCATGAGCGGCGCAATATCAGGTGTTGTTAGCCGTGTGCTAACCCTATCTGAGTTTCACCGGGATTTGGCAGAGGGCCCCCTTGAACTCACCAAACCAGCAATAAGAAGCGGTCCCGCTCCGGCTGCGGGTCTCATGGTCAAAGCGGGAAAAGACCTGGAACGGGTGGCCATCACCGCAATGGCTCTGGTTAATTCACTGGGCAACAGCCCGGAGGAGATCTGGGAAGCCTGCCTCGCCCTCAAGAGCGGGATAACCACGGTGCCGTCTTCAAGATGGGACCACGCCCTCTATTATGATCCCGACCCGCGTGCCCGGGGCAAGACTTACTGCAATGCAGGAGCTTTTCAGAATATCAATATCTCGCGAAAGGAGCTGGGTATTGCGCCTCAGGATTTCCGCTCCATGTCCGATTCGACAAAACTGACCCTCTGGCTTGCTGAAAAGGTCATAAGAGAATCGGGATTGCTGGAATCCGGCATTCCCAGGGAACGGATCGGGGTGATCGTTTCCCAGAATTCCGGGGAGACGGCCGCAACGATCACCGACCTGGTTCTGGATGTTTACAACCATGATATCGTCCGGTCCGTGGGAGATATCATCCCCATGGAGCCGGAGCTGGAAAAGGCGGTCAAGGAGAAGATCATGTCGGGCCGTCTTACGGTGGACGACACCACCCTCCTGGGCCGACTCAACTGTGCGGCAGGCGGCTTCATCTGCAACAGGTACGGGCTGCAGGGTCCGAGCTACTCGGTCTCGGCCGCCTGCGCGACCAGCCTTGTGGCCTTGTACAGCGCCATACAGATGATCAGAAACGGGATAATCGATGCGGCAATAGTGGGCGGAGGGGAAGAGGAACTCCACCCGTCCCATTACCTGGAGTTCTCGGCCCTCAAGGCGCTGGCCGGCCTTTCCGGTCTTGAACGGCCCGTCACCGAGAGCAGCCGGCCCTTTGACACCACCCGCGACGGCATGGTCCTCGGCGAGGGCGGGGGCATGATAGTGGTGGAGAAGGCATCGGTTGCGGAAAGGCGGGGTGTCTTCGTACACGCCTATATTACAGGAATCGGCGCGAGCAACAACGACCGAGGCATGGTGGAACCACTGGCCGAGACCGAGATGATAGCCATTGGGGCCTCTTTCCGGGATGCGGGCTATGGTGCTGATAATGTAGACCTGGTGGAATGCCATGCCACAAGCACCGTCCAGGGGGACATAGAGGAGGTCAAGGCCCTAAAGGAGTTCTTTCCATCCTCCTGCGGGACCGCGCTCAGCTCCTTCAAATCCCAGATCGGGCACACACTCGGTGCCTCCGGCATCAGCAGCCTCATCAGGGGGATAATTGCCATGAAGAGCGGCATATTCCCCCCCACTCTGAACTACCGAAATCCTGATGCGAGGATAGGCCTGGAGGCAGCCGGCTTCCATGCCCCTGTCCAGCCGGCCGAATGGCCCCGGAGAGGTGGCAGGCCACGGCATCTGGAGGTGAACGCCTTCGGTTTCGGCGGGGCCAATTACGTAGTCCAGTTGGAAGAGTCGATGGAAGCCTCGGGCCGTGTCATGATCTCTCCCGAGTCGCCAGTGAGACCTGAAAGCCGGGAGTCGAGGGTTCGGGATGGTGATGTCTCGATCCCCGGCGTTTCATTTATTACCACGTCCCTGGGAGGGCTATCCTATCGCTTGGGCGTGGTAGCGGCCGACGAAGGGGAGGCCAGTGCCAAGATAGAGTCTCTTGCTTCCATGGAACAGAACACCCTCCCTTCGGGCAAGGCTCTTAGGGCAATGGCACGTCAGGGAATATTCGCTGCGGGGGCCGAGGAAAAGGCCGAAGGGCTCGCATTTCTTTTCACGGGCCAGGGATCCCAGTACGTGGGCATGAGCAGTGAGCTCTACCGGACATTTCCGGAGATCCGGAGATGGATGGACATGATTTCCGAGGTGGCCGAATTCGATCTGCTCGACCTCCTTTTCAATTCTACGGAGGAAAACCTTCAGAAGACGAGGTGGCAGCAACCGGCCCTCTACACCATGGAATACGCCATAGCACGGTACCTGATCTCCATGGGAGCCCAGCCTCGGGCCATGGCCGGACACAGTCTGGGAGAGCTGGTGGCATTGAGCATCGCCGGGGTCTTCTCCCATGCCGACGGCTTCCGCATCGTTAACAAACGGGCCCAGTGCATGGACAAGGCGGCAGGGCTCCGGGGAGACCCGGGTACCATGATCGCGGTGGACGCGCCAATGGCCTACCTTGAAGAAAAGGTGGAAGGCCGGGAAAACGTATACTTCACCAACTACAACTCGCCTCACCAGGTTGTTCTGGGCGGGGACACCGAACCTGTCCTGGCCCTCATGGGGGAGATCAAGGGTGACGGCCACAGGGCCACCCAACTCAAGGTGAGTATGGCCTTTCACTCCCCCCTCATGAAGGTGATCCATGGGGAGATGGCTGCATTCGTGGCTGATATCCCCTTTCACCCTCCCCGGATTCCAGTGATCTCCAACACAACCATGGAGCCCTTTCCCGACGATCCTGACCGGATACGTCAGATACTCATGGCACACCTGGAATCTCCCGTTCGCTGGATGCAGAACATCAGAACGCTCCGGGACGATTTCGGCATCGGGCACTTCACCGAGATAGGCCCCAAAGACACGCTCTGCAGCCTCGTGTCGGAGATCCTTGAGAACGCGGTCTGTTTCCCAACGTGTATGCCGGATGGAGAAGCGTACGCCTTCCGCTCGGGCGTGGCCCGGCTTTACGCACTCGGGCATCTCGCCTTTGAAGGTATTCCCATGTCGCTCGGAGCGGATCGGCGGCCCGGCCATGAGGCCGCGCCCCCGGGTCGACCGGGTATCGCCCCAGGCGCACCTCCCAGGGACCGGATGGTGGCCATCGTGCAGCGTGAAATCAATGCCTTTGTGCTGGAATCCTTTGGTAGGATTCTCAAGCCCCAGATCGCCGAGGCCATAAGGCGTGAACTCGATCCACGGTTCACCCCGGAACAGCTCGACAGGATACTTGAAGAGACTCTCAGACATTCAACCGCGCCGGGTCCCCCGACACCCATTCCAACTCCGATCCCGGCCCCTGCCGGGGCAGATGAATCTGCCGGAAAAAGGGATGCCTCCGCCGTGGCCCTTGGCCCGGGATCTGAAAGGGTTCCCGAACCCGTCGCCCGGACTCCCCTGGAAGATGGTAAGGGGGATGTGGACTACCTGGAGAAGGTCATCCATATAATCATGAGCGCGACCGGTTATGAACGGGACGAGATCGAACCCGACATGGATATCAGACAGGATCTCGCCATACGGTCGAGTCGTCTCCCCGTGATCATGGACGAAGTGGAGCGAGAGTTCGGAATAACCGTCAATGTGGAGGATTTCATCGGTCTTAACACCGTGAGGGAGATTGCCGGATGTATAGAGAACCTCGCGGAGCACGGAGGTGCGGAGGGAGGGAGGGAAAAACCGCCCACGGGCCCCAGCACCGCTTCCGCCCGTCCCGTGGAAGGGGGACGTGAATCCGAGCCAGAGAGAAAAGCGGCCCTCAAAGGTGTCTCCCGGAAGGAGGAAGCAAAGGAGGAATGGATCCACAGGATGGTCCTCGAGGAAGCGGCAATCTCCCCTTCCCCTTTAACCCCTGTCACTTTAAAGCCTGGCCGGGAGGTGGCCCTCATCACGACGGACTCTGGTTCCTCCCTTGCAGCCGAACTCTCCGGTCTGATGGAAGAGAGGTTCGGAGCCAGGACGATTCTGCTGGATTGTTCGGGACGGAGCGGAGTGGGCGACACATTAGAGCTGCGCACTTCCGGTGGAGCGCAACGGGCCGCGAAGAGGCTTGCGGAAGCAGGATCCCTGGCTGGTCTAGTCCTGGTCCTGGAGGGTGGAGATGGAAAAGCCCTTCCATCAGGGACAGCGGATGTTTCCGCCTTTCTCACCGGTTTCTTCGGTTGTCTGAAGAGTCTTCTGGGTTCGGAAAACAGGGCCTTCTGTATGAGTCTGGCCAAAGATGTCCGACACGACTCCGCCGAAATGGTGTGTGCTGAAGGTATCATCGGTATGCTCCTTGCCGCTGCACAGGAGTATCCCTCGATGCTTTTCAGGAGCGTGACATTGGATGGTCGGACCGATCTTAGAGGTGCCATGGATCTCGCTCTTGACACGTCCAACCCGATCATAGAGTTGATCTTTCATGACGGGGAGGCCTTCTCGATCAAGGCGGTCGACGAGCCGCTCTCCCTCGAGGACAGGTCGGGTATAAGGCTGGGCAACGGGGACGTGGTGGTAATCTCGGGCGGAGCAAGGGGCGTCACATACCATATCGCCCGGGCGCTGGCACCTTTCAAGCTCCGACTCGTGCTGCTGGGCCGGACTGAATTGGACACGGCCGCCGCATACGGAGCACTGCGCCGTACAGGCGGTCCCGGCGAAAAGGCGGTGGGCCGGTTCTTCGAGAAGAGAGGGATAACTCCTGGAGTGGACAAACCCGGAAATGATGGACCCGGCGCCCGTGCGGGACTGGAGATCGCCCGAAACGTTTCTCGGCTTTCCGTGCTGGGCCTCAGGGTCTCCTACCATTGCTGTGACGTATCCGATCCTGAAAAGGTGGCCCGCACCCTGAAACAGGTGGTGAAGCAGTACGGCAGGATCGACGGGATCATCCACGGGGCCGGAATTATCAGGGACGCCTTCGTGGAGTCCATGACGCCCGAGGACTTCAGAAGGGTCGTGGACGTCAAGCTCCTGGGCGCCTGGAACCTGTATTGCGCGTCAAGGGAAAACGGCCTCCGATTCTTCGCCGGTCTATCTTCCCTCGCGGCGATTCAGGGTAACGTGGGGCAGGCCAACTACTGTGCCGCGAACCGGTCCCTGTCCGCTCTGCTGCGCTCTCTGCCGGATTCTCCCAGTGGTCTCGTTTCCAAGGCTTTCATGTTGCCTCCCATCGTGGGAACGGGCATGGCCGAAGATCCGGAGGTCAAGGCACTCATGAAACTGAAGGGTCTGGAGCCAGCATTTGTTCACGCGGACGAACTGGCCCAGATGTTCTGCCGTGAGCTTATCCTGGGTCCCCCGCAACGGTGCTGGGTCATACCGGCCCGTACGTTTCCGGGCGTCAGGGGAACCCTGGTGGAACCCTCCGAACCCGGGGAAGTGGATGGGGAGGTCTCTCCGGGCGGCGTTCGTTTCGAGCAGAGGGACTTTCCCATGATCCATACGATTGACCACCTCGACCTGAAAGAGGGGGAGATAGTGGCCACCCGGAACTTTTCACGGGATTTCGACCTATGGGTCGAGGATCACAAACCCTTCAAGTTCCTCAAGCATCCCCTGGTCTCGGGGATCATGGCCGTGGAGACTATCTTGGAGGCCGCCCAACTCCTGTACCCCCACCTGAGCGTTCTTGGTGTGCGGGGGCTGAGGTTCGAGGACATCCTGGAGTGTCCACCGGGCATTGATCGAGATGCACGGATCACATGTCGGAGACAGGATGGACCGGGCCCGGAGGTCACGTGTGATGTCCGGTTCTCAAGCGCCGATGTATCCCCTTCGGGAAACATCCTCGACCGGTGGTCCACGAACTACCGCGGGGAGGTCATCCTTGGTCCGGGACCCGCACCACTGCCCGCATGGCCGGGTTTTGAGATCAGGACCTCTGATCTGGAAACACGGGCCGTGGAATCGCGCGAAATCATTGAAAACTACGAAAAACATACCGGCCTTGCCGGTCGCTATCGTGTCCTGCATTCTATCCACGGAACCGGTGCCGGCGTGGTGAAGGGAGAGATGGTCTACCCTGGGCAGGAGGACATGGCAGGGATGGAAGCCGCCCGTTACCTGTATCCACCCTATCTCCTGGAAGCGCTGATGCATCTATTTGCGTTCCATGCCGCGGCCCGGGCTGAGGAACAATCCTGGAACCTTATTCCGGCAGGCATGGAAGAGATGCGTTTCTCGCGTCCCGCCCGAAACGGGGAACGCTTCACCCTCGAGGCGAGACTCCGATCCCGTGACCGTAAGGGTTGCACATGGGATGCGAGGGCCATCGATGAGAGTGGCACCACCGCCATGCAAGTCCTTTCCGTGCGCATGAATCGGTTCGAGCGATAAGGGGTGATAAGGCATGGATACTGGAGGGGAGACAGTTCGGCGCGACGTGGGGAACACCCCCAGCGCAGAGGACGCCATACGCGTCCTGCCCCGCCGGATCCTGGGGACGGCCGTGGTTTTCGGTTCCGTTGCATTCGCCTCAGCCGGATGGAGCTCCGGACCGGCCGGTCGCCGCCTTGCCCTCATGCTGTTGCGTACCATGACTCGGCTCGGCCCTTTCCTGACCGGCTTCCGGGGTGAAAGGGGTTTCACCATTGGGAAAAACGTTCTCGGAATGCCATACCTTCAGTATGTGAACGGGCCGCCTGGGCCGTCGCTCTCCTTCAGCCACGGTGACGGACGCCTTTACGGGGCCATGTGCGGCGGGGGATGTGTGGGAATCGATGTGGCCTTTCCAGAGGAGTTTTCGGGTCAGTATCCCCTTTGGCGGGCGTTCGGACCGGAAGAGCTTGCTCGCGTTCTGAATCTCTCAAGTCACGATACGGCCACGGCAGCCGCCCTCATATGGTCCGTCAAGGAAGCGGCCGTCAAGGCAACGGGAACGGGTTTCAACCTCACTGATCCCCTGAGCGTACGGGTGGGGCCTCCCCGTGCCGTGGAATGGGGGATTCTTTTCGAGGTATGGGCCGAGGAACCCATCAAGGTCCGGGCAGCAAAGGAAGGGAGAGGCTGGCTGAGCCTGGCCGTGGCGCGGCCCCCTCATATATCCCCCCCCCTGACGATCCATACAATCACCGGAACCCTGTCTCCCTCCCAGCAGCCACATGAAAGATGACGCCGCATGTCATGAATGTGACCTATCATGGAGAATGCGGTTTGTTGTGATTCTTTTCGCGATTATCAAGGCCAAACCTTTCTTACGCAATACAATCCTTGGCTTCGCACGTCCCCGGTGTAAGGGATTTGTAAGTTCACCTCGGGCGCTCCCGCGCAGGCCGACAAGGCGATCCGTGCCACCTAAGCATCTAGGGGGCAGTGCCGCGTGATGGAACGCACCACGGACACCGGATTTACCATATTGGAAGATCCCGGCACAGCCCTATCAGCCCCCTTCTCACTAGGACTGGCAGAGAGAGATTTGTCGACAGAGGAGCCTTACCTGCTCCGTCTGAGGACCGGCCCGCCGAGATTGGGATCGTCGATCTGGACGATAATCCTTGAGGTCTTCTGTTTCCGGTACCGCCTTTCGTAGATCGAGTAGGTGACAAGAGAAGTCGCTGCCAGGTACGCCCGGACCGTACCGGCTTCATCCCTGATTTGAAGGGTCCTGTACCCTTTGACGATGGTGTTCAGACGGTTGATGTATTTCTCAGGAGTATCCCTGCCGATCCGGTGCGTAAAGTAGGTGTAGAACATGACGACTTCCATGCCGTCATCGGGGATGTCGAAGAGCACGGCGTAGTAAAGAGGGTTGCTTTCATGGACCGTGACCTCATAGATCCGGTCAGGTATGGATCCTGTTTCGACCCTCGTGGGGGCGATGTATTTCTGGCAACCAGTCAGGGCCAGGGCCATCCATGCCAGTAGAAGGAATCTCGTTTTCATGTTTCTTTCCTCCATGCCGAAAAAACGCCGACTTGGTATAGAATCTATCAGCTTTGCCCGACCGGTTTCAAGGGTCCCGCCTCGTTACACGGGTTTGAACGCGGTTCGGGGAGCCTTGCAGACAGGACAACTCGAAGGGACTCCCCCCGCGACGACAAGGCCACAGTTTGTACAGAGATAATAATCTTCGGCCTCGATATCCCCGCCCCTCTCAAGATCTTCGAGAGCCTGCCCGAGCAAACCGAAATGGGCCCTTTCTGCCTCCCGTATCCACGTGAGGCTCAGCACGGCCTCTGTCCTGTCTTCTGCCCGAGCGTCCTCGATGAATCGGGGGTACATCCTGAAGAAGTCTCCTTCCTCTTCCTCGATTGCGAGTTTTAGGCACTCCTTGGTCGACCGGACGCCCTCGAGTGCGGCAAGCTGATTGAGAGCATGAACTGTCTCCCCCTCAGCCGTGCCTCTGAAGAGACGGGCGATATTGGGAAATCCCTCCTCTTCGGCCTGCCTTGCAAAGGCCTTGTACCTCATATGTGTTTCGCATTCATCGCGATACGCTCTTTCGAGATTCTCCCGTGTATTTGACATCCCGTATGCCCTGTCCTTGGAAGTAGAGAGGCCTAAATGAATTTTAGCACTCTCCGCCTTGCCGTGGCAATGTGTGGTGGACTCGAGAAAAGACCTTGACAGGAAAACGAAGACCGTAGTACATTACGAAATAGATTTCGTATAGGGAGACAAAGCCCTTGAAACTCCTTTCTTCTGTCCAGAAGGCGCTAAGGGTGTTGCGGACCTTTTCGGCGGATAATCCTGAGCTGAGCCTCACCGAGATAAGTCAACGCTTGGATTTGCACAAGAGCTCGGTCTTCAGAATACTGGCCACCCTGGAGTCCGAGGGTTTCGTCGAGAAAAACCCCCTTACGACCAGATACAAACTGGGCTTGAGACTGCTCGAGCTGGCCAGCAGGGTCGTGGGCCGTTACGATTTGAGAGATATGGCCAGGCCCTACATGGAAGAACTGGCACGGGAGCTAGAGGAGATCGTCCATCTCTCGATTCTCGATGGCAAGGAGATAGTGTATCTAGAAAAGAAGGGGGGAGGGCAACCTCTTACCGTAGCGACCAGGGTCGGCGGCCGGAGTCCGGCACATGCATCGGCGATGGGAAAGGTGCTTTTGGCTGGAGTGCCGGAAGATGAGCTGGCCGACGCCCTCGGGCCGGGTCCCCTTGCCAGGTTCACTCCCTCGACGATAACCGAGATTCCAGACCTTTGCCGGGAGCTTGAGAAGATAAGGGGTCAGGGCTTCGCCGTGGACAACGAGGAGACCTTCCCTGGAATCAGATGTGTGGCGGCCCCCATACGAAACGGAGAGGGAAGGGTGATTGCGGCCATAAGTGTAACTGCTCCAAAACAGAGAATGGGGAACCAGCGGATAAAGGAGATCCAGAAGAGAATCGTAAAGACCGCTCGCCTCATTTCCGAGCGGATCGCCATGAGCAGATTGGGAGAGTGAGATGTCGGTTAGCGAAAAAGGGAGGGAAGATGACCATAGAACAGAGCTTCTTTCCGGAAATCAGGCTATTGCCCGGGCTGCGATCGAAAGCGGTGTAACCCTGGTGACCGGTTACCCGGGCACACCGAGCACCTACGTGATAGAGACCCTCCTCCACACTCCAGGACTGGGATTCAGAGTCGAGTGGGCCATAAACGAGAAGGTTGCCTTTGAGCTTGCCACCGGGGTTTCCTGGGCCGGGCTCCGGAGCCTCGTTACCATGAAGATGTCGGGCCTCAACGTGGCGGCCGACGCGTTTCTTTCGGTTCAGTACAGCGGTACCAGGGGGGGACTGGTCCTCTATGTAGCCGATGATCCGAACGTCTACTACGGAATGGTGGAGCAGGATTCAAGGTACTATGCCCGGCTGGCAACGGCCCCCATGCTGGTCCCGGCCACGCCCCAGGAGGCCTTGGATTATACCAGACGGGCCTTCGACCTCTCCGAGCAGGTGGGATGCCCGGTCATGATACTTGGCACGACTACGCTGGCCAACACCTCCGAGGTGGTCACCACAGGAGAGGTACGGGCGGAGAATCGGAAGCCGTCTTTTTCGTTCGACGTCGCAAAATACGCCAAGGCCGGGCCGGCCGCCTGTATCGAACAGCACAAAGGCGCCCTGAGGGCCCTGGCCCGGTTCGGAGAGCTGGCGGACGATCTCAATCCTCTGACTCTCAATGGAAGCAGGATAGGAGTGATCGCTGCAGGAGTATGCTGGAACTATCTCAAGGAGGCAATGGAAATCTATCACTTCGAGCCATGTACCCTGAAATTGGGGGTCGCCAACCCCCTGCCAACGGAGAAGATAAAGAGCCTGCTGCAGCGGGTCGATACGGTCGTGGTGCTCGAGGAGCTCGAACCGCTTGTGGAGGAGACGGTCATGACGCTTTTGGCCGGTGTGGACCATCCGGTGAGGGTGATCGGGAAGATTCAGGGTCCGCTGTCTCGCACGGGCGATTACAATGTGGATGTGGTCTCCTCGGCTCTCGGCAAGGCTTACGGCGGCAATATCCGGCCACTGGAACAGGGGGATATCGACCGGCGCGCCCGCGCCCTGATTGTCAAAAGACTCAATACGTTCTGCGCCGGTTGTCCTCACAGGGCGACCTACTATGCACTGAACCAGACGGTGGAGAAACTCGGTTACAAGAAGGAAGAGGTAATCATCACAGGCGATATCGGCTGTACGATCCTGGGCATGAATGAGCCCTTTCGATCGTGCTGGACCGAGATATCCATGGGATCGAGCATCGGCCTGGCCCAGGGGTTCAAGTATGCGGGGATCGAGACACCCGTGGTTGCCACCATCGGAGACGGAACGTTTTTCCATGGAGGGATCCCGGCTCTCCTGAATGCCTCGCACAACAGGACCAATCTGACAATCATAATCCTCGACAACTACTGGGCTTCCATGACAGGGATGCAGCCCCATGTGGGCACACGGGACCCGGTCTCGGCAGGGGAGAAGCGCACCGTCAGGATCGAGGAGATCGTCAGAGCAGCGGGGATCGAAAGGGTATGGAGGGTCAACCCGTTCCAGACCAAAAGGATGATGGAGGCCCTGGCGGAAGCCGTCTCTAGCCCTGAGATCTCGGTTGTGGTCGCTGATGCAGAGTGCGCCATCCAGAAACAGAGAAGGAAAAAGAAAGGCGGTTCCCTGAGGGTCAAACCAGATCGATGCGTGGGGTTAGACGCCTGCGAGCATTCGTGTATCGAGATTCTCGGCTGTCCCGCCATCGAGCGCGGTGAAGATGGAAAGGCGTGGATCAACCCTACGGTCTGCACGGGATGTGGTCTGTGCCACCACGTCTGTCCCCACGGAGCGATTTGATGGCTTCGATCCGGATGAACGGCTGATCAGGAGAATGATGGTGGGCCCGAATATGGGTGGTAAACAGCTCCCACGGATCTCCCGCGGCCGTCGGTTTTGAAGGAGGCTGTCTTGTGAGAAGGTACGATCTGGTGATTTGTGGATTGGGAGGCCAGGGAGTCATGACGATCTCCCACGTGCTGGCCGCCGCGGCTGCAAGGGAGGGCTTGAAGGTTAAACTCTTTGAGGGAACGGGGATCTCCCAGAGAGGCGGTGGCGTCTTTGCCTTTGTCAGGTTTGGTGGGAACCAGAGTCCCAAGATCCCCTCAGGCAGGGCCGATGCCATTGTCAGTCTCGAGATGTCTGAAATTGCGAGGGTGATCGGTTACCTGAAGCCCGAAGGGGAGGTGTGGGCGAGTTCCGGAAGGATCGACGGCTACTACACCAGACTCCACCCTGAGCTCTATCCAAGCCAGGAGAGCATCGTCTCCATGGTGGGGTTGAGGACATCCCGCCTTCGAATCATCTCCGCGGACAGGTTGGCCGAGGAATCGGGATCTCCCCGGGCCGCGAACATGGTCATGTTGGGAGCCTTTGCCCGCGGAAGTACAGTCCTTGAAAAGGACTCCATAATCCGGGCGATCGAGGAGACCAACAGGAGGTTTGCCCCCTCAAACCTGAAGGCCTTTCGGGAAGGATACGGATCCGCCGGAGGAGAAGGAGTCGGAGTTTCGAATAATTCCAGGAAGGGAATCGTTTGATGAGCGGGAGAATCTTTGACTCCTTCTTTGCACCCAAGGGGGTTGCCTTTTTCGGGTCGATAAGACCCGGTAAGATCGGCTACGAGATCATCAAGAGCACCAAGGAGGGGGGATTCGAGGGCAGGGTCTATCCTATCAACCCTGCGGGTGGAGAAGTCCTGGGATACCCTGTATACACCTCGGTCTCGGGGCTGCCTGGAGAGGCCGAATTGGCTGTTATCTCCCTCCCCCAGAGGGCGGTCAGCGAGACGATTGCCGAATGCGGTAGCAAGGGTATCAGAGCGGCGGTGATCATCTCTTCGGGTTTTTCCGAGGTTGGGAATCATCAGGCGGAGGAGGAGCTTGTCGCGGTGGCCAAGAAGTGGGGGGTAAGGATCATCGGCCCTAACTGTGCGGGGTTGATGAACCCGTGGGCCCGCCATTTTCCCAGCATCGAGGTCCGCGCCCTTCCAGGACACACGGCCTTCATCACCCAGAGCGGTGCCCTTGGGGGGGCCACCCTGGCCCTGGCAGAGGAGCGGGGGTTCGGGTTCAGCAAGTTCGTCTCTTACGGGAACCGTTGCGATGTGGGCGACATCGAACTGCTCTCCTACCTGGTCGACGATCCCGAGACAAAGGTAATCGTTCTCTACGTGGAAGGGATCGAAAGGGGGCGGGAATTCCTAAGGGTGGCACAGAGGGTGAGCTCGCAGAAACCGGTTGTGGCCATCAAGGCGGGCCGGACCCAGGCAGGCACGAGGGCGGCCTCTTCACACACTGGGACGCTTGCAGGAACCGACGAGATCTATGATGCGGCCTTCCGGAAGTCAGGGATCATCAGGGTCGAAGGGGTCGAGGAGATGTTCGACCTCTGCCAGGCTCTTTCCCGGTGTCCCTTGCCCGGTGGCAAGAGAGTGGTTATTGTGACCAACTCGGGAGGTCCCGGTATCCTTGCCGCAGACCGGGCAGAGAGGTTGGGACTCGATGTTGCCGAGCCTTCGGGTTCCCTCAAGCAGAGGCTGGGTTCCCGCCTCTCGCCTCATGCGTCGCTGAAAAACCCCATCGATCTGACCGTCGAATCGGGGTACGATGAGTATCGGGCCGCCCTCGAAGAGGCCCTTTCTGAGTACGATGCCGCCATCGCGATCAACGTGGCTACACCCTATCTCGACTCCAGGGGGATCGCCCGGGCGGTCATCGATGTGGCCCGGAGCTTTACCAAGCCGATCGTGGCCAGCTTCATGGCCGGCCGGATCGTCCGTGAAGCGGTCTCTATGCTGAAGGAAGCCGGCGTGGTCAATCTCGATACAGGAGAGCGGTGCTCTTTTGTCGTATCAAAAATGGTTGAGAGAAAGAGAAACCTCGAGAGGATCGGCTTTGCACCCCTTGATTGAAAAGGCAAGAAGGGAGGACCGTCATCTCCTGGAGCCGGAGGCTCTCGGTCTTCTGGAAGAGTACGGTATCGTCGTTCCCAGGCATGTGGCTGTCCATTCGGAGCAAGAGGCTCTGGCAGCTGCCAGGGATCTCGGGTTTCCCGTGACCATGAAGATCGTCTCCCGCCACATTCTTCACAAGACCGAGTCCGGAGGGGTCGCCCTCGATCTGCGGGATGAAGACGGGGTGAAAGAGGCGTTTTCCCGCCTGGCTTCGGTCGGGGGTGGGGAAAAGAAGGGCGATGGGTTCATTCTCTATCCCTTTCAGGCTCACGAGGTGGAGCTTGCCATGGGAATGGTGAGGGACGCCCAGTTCGGGCCGGTGATGACCTTCGGCCTCGGGGGGATATGGATAGAGGCGCTTCGGGATCTCGCGTACGGCATCGCTCCTCTTTCGCCGGAAGAGGCCGAGGAGATGCTCCGATCGATCCGGGGCCGTTCCTTGCTCGAGGGACTCCGGGGAAGGGAACCGGCCGACCGCCGTGCGCTGTGTGAGGTACTTGTCCGCCTCTCCCGCATGGCGCTGGAGGAGACGGCGATCAGGGAGATAGACCTCAACCCTGTTTTCCCCCTTTCCAAGGGGTGCTTCATTGCTGATGTCCGCGTGGTCATCCGTTGATCCACGTTCGATGGGGCGATGGTATTTGCCGATGGTACCCGCAAACCCCGAGGCGAGGCTCTAAAATGACCGTGCTCGTGGTTCGTGTCCGTGTGCCGTCAGTACGCACACGAATCACGACCACGAATCACGAACAACGGATCACGAGCACGAACCACGAGCACGAACCACGAACAACGTGGCACGCACGCGAAGCACGGACTACGTACACGAAAGGAGGTAACCATGTCATTGGAAGCGCTTTGCGAGGCTGTGGAGACGGGCGACAGAGAAAGGACCCGGGCCCTGGCTCAGAAGCTGATGGAGGAGGGAGCCGATCCTTTCCAGACGATTTCCTCGCTGACGGAGTTGATGGCCCAGGTGGGGGAGAGATTCTCCCGTCTCGAGATCTTTCTTCCTGAAATGATGAAGTCAGGGGAGGCTATGGCTGCGGCTGTTGAGATTTTCGGCCCCAAATTGAAGGAAGGGGAAGGCGGCAGATCCAAGGGGAAGATAGTTCTCGGCACGGTCAAGGGAGATCTCCATGAGATCGGTAAGAACGTGGTCAAGCTCATGCTGGAAGCCAACGGGTTTGAGGTCAAAGATCTGGGCTACGACGTGGATTCCATGCATTTTATCAAGGAGGCAGATTCCATGGGGGCGGACGTGATTGCGGCCTCCTCTCTTATGACCACGACGATGCCTCATCAGAAAGAGATCATCGACCTCCTGCGGGACCGGGGCATGAGGGACCGGTACAAGGTCGTTATCGGAGGGGCACCCACGACACAGCAGTGGGCCGACGAGATCGGGGCAGACCTTTACTGCTACGACGCGGGTTCTGCCTCCAAGTTGATAGCAGAACTGCTGGAAGGCTGAGTGATAATGGGATCAGAGGCGCTCTCTTCACTCTTTGGAGGGGAGAGGTGATCTCAGGCTTTGTTGCATAACTCTGTTGAACAATCCACGAGGAGGTAGTACCATGTCGACGCCTTATCGCCTCTGGGAGATCCAGGAGAGGTCAAACACGGGCCCCCCTTGCGACGAAGACGAATTCTTGCCAAAGGTATTCACCCCAAAGCTCCAGGAGATCATCGAGAAGTACGAGATCCGGTACGACCCCAAAACGCCGGTGCCTGCCGATGACGGGCTTGCCGACCGGGTTTGGCAGGCGGGATGGGAACTGTTCCGCGAGGTGGGCCTCTACAACACCGATACACACCGGGTGATCAAGGTTTCCGATGATGAGCTCAGGGAGGCCCTATACATGAGCAGCGATCGGTACTGGGTGGGGGCCGGGAAGGACGCAGTGCTCTGGAAACACAGGTCCGTCGAGGACAGGGAGCCGCCCTTCTGTCTGTTCAGCCCCGATTGTACCTGCTCCGAGGAACTCCACTACTCGATGTGTCTGGCATACCTGAAGGAACCCCTCCTGGACGGCTTCTGTGCCCCGATTCTTGAAGATTCCATGGGGCTTAAGATCCGGTCTGCCTCGCCCTTTGAGATCAACGGCTGCACCCAGCATATCTACAACCTCCGCCTGGCTGCAAAACAGGTGGGGCGGCCAGGGGTTTTCCTGGTGGCTGTGGGCACGGCGGAGCATGACAGCGGGCAGATCGCCGTGTCCGATAATGAATGGGGGGTACGGACCACGGACTCACGGATCATAGGTACACTCACGGAGTTCAAGACCGCAGACACCCTCCTCAACCGGGTCGTCCACTGCGCCCAGTATGGCTGTTACGTGGGCAACCTCACTGGTCCTATCTACGGTGGATGGTGCGGCGGATCAGAAGGCGTGGCCGTGACCCTGGTGGCATACAGCCTCAATGGTCTGTGTATTTACGGGGCCATCTACAATCAGCACTTCCCCTTTCACTTGAACTGGGG
>JAFDHF010000049.1 GCA_019308905.1 Deltaproteobacteria bacterium | reverse complement strand
GGCCGCAAGGCTAAAACTCAAAGGAATTGACGGGGGCCCGCACAAGCGGTGGAGCATGTGGTTTAATTCGACGCAACGCGAAGAACCTTACCTGGGTTTGACATCCCCTGACAGTCCTGGAAACAGGATCTTCCCCTTCGGGGGACAGGGTGACAGGTGCTGCATGGCTGTCGTCAGCTCGTGTCGTGAGATGTTGGGTTAAGTCCCGCAACGAGCGCAACCCTCATCTTTAGTTGCCAGCATTGAGTTGGGCACTCTAAAGAAACTGCCGGTGTTAAGCCGGAGGAAGGTGGGGATGACGTCAAGTCCTCATGGCCTTTATGCCCAGGGCTACACACGTGCTACAATGGCCTGTACAAAGGGAAGCGACCTCGCGAGAGTGAGCAAATCCCAAAAAGCAGGTCTCAGTTCGGATTGGAGTCTGCAATTCGACTCCATGAAGGAGGAATCGCTAGTAATCGTGGATCAGCACGCCACGGTGAATACGTTCCCGGGCCTTGTACACACCGCCCGTCACACCATGAGAGCTGACTGTACCAGAAGTCGTTGGGCTAACCCCTGAGCTTGTCGAAGGGGAGGCAGGCGCCTAAGGTATGGTTGGTGATTGGGGTGAAGTCGTAACAAGGTAGCCGTAGGGGAACCTGCGGCTGGATCACCTCCTTTCTAAGGAGTAAGATGGATGGATTCAAAGAGGCGTGGCTCCCTATTTTAGTCTGGAGGCTCTAGGAAAAGGGTGGCTGAGGTTGAGAAGATTGCCGGCTAGGCGCTGGCGGCTGCCTGGGGGCCTATAGCTCAGCTGGTTAGAGCGCACGCCTGATAAGCGTGAGGTCGATAGTTCAAATCTATCTAGGCCCACCATCGTGACTCTAGGTGTGAGATTGGTGATGCCGGATTGTGGATCTCGGCTCCTGGGATCCTCGATTTGGAAGGGTGGGAATCCGGGATTTGCAATCCTAAGTCGGCAATCGAGTTTGGGGGTGTAGCTCAGTCGGGAGAGCGCCTGCTTTGCACGCAGGAGGTCATCGGTTCGATCCCGTTCACCTCCACCACAGAAAAAGAGCTTTCAACACCAGAGAAGGGGCCGTTTTGGGGCTGCGGATCTGGTGCCTCATAGATATTTGCGAAAGATTTCGCAGTGTTCTTTGACAATTGCATAAGGAATGGGAAGACGGCGTCGAGTTTATGGTCAAGCTACTAAGGGCGTATGGTGGATGCCTTGGCGTCAGGAGGCGATGAAAGACGTGGTAAGCTGCGATAAGCTTCGGGGAGCCGCTAAACAGGCTTTGATCCGGAGATCTCTGAATGGGAAAACCCGTCTCGAGTAATATCGGGACATCTGTTGCTGAATACATAGGCAGCAGAGGCGAACGGGGGGAACTGAAACATCTCAGTACCCCCAGGAAAAGAAAACAACCGTGATTCCCAGAGTAGTGGCGAGCGAAATGGGAAGAGCCTAAACCATCCGTACGTGATAGCCCGTGAGCGTTGTACGGGTGGGGTTACGGGGCTCAGTCGGAGGCCGTCACGGCGGCTTCGAGGAGTTACAAATTCAACCCATAGCTGAACCCGCTGGAAAGCGGGACCATAGAAGGTGATAGTCCTGTAAGCGAAATGGGTTGAACTCCTTGGACGGAGTCCCCAAGTACCGCGGGGCACGTGGAATCCTGCGGGAATTCGGGAGGACCATCTCCCAAGGCTAAATACTACCTGACGACCGATAGTGAACCAGTACCGTGAGGGAAAGGTGAAAAGTACTCCGTTGAGGAGAGTGAAATAGTACCTGAAACCATATGCCTACAAGCGGTGGGAGGACGGTGGATAGTGTCAGAGGGTTCGCCCTCTCGCTGTCCCGTCTGACTGCGTGCCTTTTGCATAATGAGTCAGCGAGTTACTCTGTGCAGCAAGGTTAAGCCGACAGGTGGAGCCGTAGCGAAAGCGAGTCTGAATAGGGCGTCTCAGTTGCACGGAGTAGACCCGAAGCCAGGTGATCTATCCATGGCCAGAGTGAAGCAGATGTAATAATCTGTGGAGGCTCGAACCGGTGAAGGTTGAAAACTTCTCGGATGAGCTGTGGATAGGAGTGAAAGGCTAATCAAACCTGGAAATAGCTGGTTCTCCCCGAAATATATTTCGGTATAGCCTCACAACTCAGTAATGGAGGTAGAGCTCTGGATGGGCTAGGGGTCCTACAAGATTACCAAACCCAACCAAACTCCGAATGCCATTAACTGCTATTGTGGGAGTCAGACTGCGGGAGATAAGTTCCGTGGTCGAAAGGGAAACAGCCCAGACCGCCAGCTAAGGTCCCTAATGTGTGCTAAGTGGGAAAGAAGGTGGAAACGCTCAGACAACCAGGAGGTTGGCTTAGAAGCAGCCATCCTTTAAAGAAAGCGTAACAGCTCACTGGTCAAGTGGGTCCGCGTCGAAAATGTAACGGGGCTCAAGCACGCAACCGAAGCTGCGGGTCCTTTCCACCTCGGTGGAGAGGGCGGTAGGGGAGCGTTCCATTGTAGGTTGAAGCCTGACCGAGAGGACAGGTGGACGAGATGGAAGTGATTATGCTGACATGAGTAACGATAATGCCGGCGAGAAACCGGCACGCCGTAAACCTAAGGTTTCCTGAGCAAGGTTAATCCTCTCAGGGTGAGTCGGCCCCTAAGCTGAGGCTGAAAAGCGTAGGTGATGGGAAACAGGTTAATATTCCTGTACCACCGGGTCAGCGTTTGAGCGATGGGGGGACGTAGAAGGGTAGGCCATCCTGCGATTGGAAGTGCAGGTTCAAGCCTGTAGGTGGAGGTTCTAGGCAAATCCGGAACCTCATCAACACCGAGAGGTGATGACGATCCCGTTTTCGGGAACAAAGTGGCTGACCCCATGCTACCAAGAAAAGCCTCTAGCGAGCTGATCAGGTGACCGTACCGTAAACCGACACAGGTAGGTGGGGAGAGAATCCTAAGGCGCTTGAGTGAACCCTGGTTAAGGAACTCGGCAAAATGACACCGTAACTTCGGAAGAAGGTGTGCCCTCACTAGGTGAAGCGATTCGCACGTGGAGCCGAAGGGGGTTGCAGAGAAATGGCGGTGGCGACTGTTTACTAAAAACACAGGACTCTGCAAAGTCGCAAGACGACGTATAGGGTCTGACGCCTGCCCGGTGCTGGAAGGTTAAGGGGAGATGTCATTCTCCGCTTCGGCGGAGGAGAAGCGTTGAACCGAAGCCCCAGTAAACGGCGGCCGTAACTATAACGGTCCTAAGGTAGCGAAATTCCTTGTCGGGTAAGTTCCGACCTGCACGAATGGCGCAACGATTTCCGCACTGTCTCGACCAGGGACTCAGTGAAATTGAAGTGGCGGTGAAGATGCCGTCTACCCGCGACTAGACGGAAAGACCCCGTGCACCTTTACTACAGCTTGACAGTGAATCTCGGGGTAGTTTGTGTAGGATAGGTGGGAGACTGAGAAGTCCCGACGCCAGTCGGGATGGAGTCGTCCTTGAAATACCACCCTGACTGTCTTGGGGTTCTAACCCAGACCCGTTATCCGGGTCGGGGACACTGTCTGGTGGGTAGTTTGACTGGGGCGGTCGCCTCCTAAAGCGTAACGGAGGCGCGCGAAGGTTCCCTCTGGCTGATTGGAAACCAGCCTTAGAGTGTAAAGGCATAAGGGAGCTTGACTGTGAGACTGACAAGTCGAACAGGTACGAAAGTAGGCCTTAGTGATCCGGCGGTTCCGTATGGAAGGGCCGTCGCTCAACGGATAAAAGGTACGCCGGGGATAACAGGCTAATCTCCCCCAAGAGTTCACATCGACGGGGAGGTTTGGCACCTCGATGTCGGCTCATCGCATCCTGGGGCTGAAACGGGTCCCAAGGGTTTGGCTGTTCGCCAATTAAAGCGGTACGCGAGCTGGGTTTAAAACGTCGTGAGACAGTTTGGTCCCTATCTGTCGCGGGCGCAGGATATTTGAGAGGAGCTGTCCCTAGTACGAGAGGACCGGGATGGACGGACTGATGGTGTGCCAGTTGTCCTGCCAAGGGCATTGCTGGGTAGCCATGTCCGGAAAGGATAACCGCTGAAAGCATCTAAGCGGGAAGCCTCCCTCAAGACGAGATATCCCTCCCAAGCCGTTCGCGGTAAGGGGTAAGACCCCAGGGAGAACACCTGGTTGATAGGTCAGAGGTGTAAGTCCGGTAACGGATTTAGCTTACTGATACTAATCGGTCGAGAGGCTTGACCATATCATTGATCTTCTGCCATAGGCCATGATAGCCGCCCAATCCTTATGCAATTGTCTGGAACCGTTAATTGATAGAAGAGTCTGTCTTCCAAATTGACAGTTTTTTCGGTGACCATAGCGGAGGGGAAACACCCGTTACCATCCCGAACACGGAAGTTAAGCCCTCCAGCGCCGATGGTACTGCTCTGGCGACGGAGTGGGAGAGTAGGTCGTTGCCGGAAAAACTGACCAGTAAAAGCTCCCTTGCAAGGGAGCTTTTATTTTGGGAAATCGATATGCTCTGTCTACGGCCGCCATGGGCATAGGGGACTATGATGGAGATTCTGGCTCTACCGTCAGCCCTCGCGTTCACCATGAACGTCACCCTCTGTCTGATTGTCCTCTCGAGCAATCCGAAGAATACGGCGAACCGGCTGTTTGCCTGCTTTGTACTGGCATTTGCTACATGGAACGTGGGCGAGTTCGTCATGATCAACAGCCAGACGCCCGAGAGTGCCATTTTCGGAGTCAAGGTCGTCTTTGCCGGAATCACTTTCATCCCGGTTTTTTTCCTGCATTTTTCCAGTGTGTTTCCCCTGAGACACCACTCCTACATCCCACGGAAAACGCTTCTTTTTGTATATCTGATCCCCGTGGCGGTTCTGGCGTGTTTCTACTGGTTCTTTCGGATCGACATCCACCGGCTTCAGGAGTTCAGAAATGTCTTCTACTACGGCCTCCAGTTCCGGAGGCCCATGATCTTCGAAACCTTCTTCTCCGTCATCGTCCTCCTTTCGGCAGGCTACATTACGTGGGGGATCAGGAATCTGCTCCGCTCTCTGCACAGGACGAGGCTGACTCAACAGAAGCTCCAGATCCAGTACCTTATCTTCGGGATGGTCTCCATGGCGATTGCAGGAGCGGCCATCAACGGTCTTAACTACCTGTTCAAACTGAATTGGCCGGTCTTTTTCCTTGCCAGTCTCTACTCGATCCTGGTCAGCGTATTTTTTGCCTTTGCCCTGATCAAATACCGTCTCCTGGACATCCATATTCTCATTCGAGGCGGGATCGTCTACTCGTTCCTTTCCGGTTTGATTCTGGCAGTCTATGTGCTTCTGATAAAGAACATAGGCGAAATGATCTCCCAGACTTACACCACCAGGTCCCTTCTGGTGGAGAGCGGTCTGATCGTGGCCCTCGTCTATCTTCTGAGGCCCTTCCAGAGAAAGGCAGAGGATCTTGTCGACCGCTTTTTCTACATGGAGCGTTTTCGGTACCGGATGAGGCTCCTTGGGTTCAGCCGAGACATAGTAGACCTGGTCGAAATGGAAGGGCTGCTGGACATGATCTGCAACTTCATCCTGCAGACCTTCCATGTGGACCGGATCTGCGTCGTTCTCCGGGATCGGGAGACCGGGGAATATAGAACGGCCCGCCTGAGGAATGTCGAGTGCAGCAGGGATCTGGCCTGGAGTGAGGATCTCGTGGAAAGGATAACCGCAGGGGGTAAGTCCCGGGAACTAGAGGAGTACCTCACCGATGATGACGAGCAGTTGAACAGCCGAATCGAAGAGCTCGTGGAGCGGGGGTTTGAGGTGGCCGTTCCCCTGGTCACGAAGCAAGGTGCCCTTGGAGTGACGCTTCTGGGCAAGAAGCTCTCCAGGAAGGATTTCACCCATGAGGAGCTCGAATTCCTCGACGGTTTTGCCATTCAGATCTCTCTTGCTATTTCCCGTGGGTTGATCTACCAAGACATGGTCCTCAAGGATCGACAGATCATGCAGTCCGAAAAGCTGGCCAGTCTCGGCCAACTGGCGGCTGGGATAGCCCATGAAATCCGCAATCCCCTGGGGATAATCTCGGGTTCCGCCGAAACCCTGCTGAAACAGAGCGACCCTGAAACGCGGCTGGAAATGGCCCGCTATATTATGGAGGAATCGGATCGTATCAACTCCATGATCAGCAATTTCCTCGATTTCGCCAGGCCCAAGGAGCCTGTGTTGCGACGCTGTGATCTGGGTGATCTCCTGTCGAGAACACTCAATCTCATAACCCCTCAGGCCAACAGGGCCAAGGTCGACATCCTCAGGGAGATCCCGGCCGATCCTCTCCTGGTGTGGATAGATCCTGAGCAGATTCAGCAGGCTCTATTGAACGTCACTCTGAACGCCCTGGAGGCCATGCCTGATGGCGGTGTATACAGGGTAACCCTTTCCAGGGATGGAAAGGATGGGGTGGTAATCAGGCTCAGCGATACCGGGTCTGGAATCCCCCAGGAGAGGGTCTCCAGAATCTTCGACCCTTTTTTCACGACCAAGGACGGAGGCACGGGACTCGGGCTCTCAATTGCTCACACCATTGTGGAGAAACACGGCGGGACTATCTCTGTGAGTACGGGGCCTGACAGGGGCACGACTTTTGTCGTCAGCCTCCCATACGGAGGGGAGGGACATCATGGAGCGGAAGCGGATTCTCATCGCTGAAGACGAGGCGAAGATGCGCCGGGTCCTCGAGCTGAATCTGAGGGGCCGGTACGACTTGGATTTCGCCGGGAATGGCCAGGAGGCCTTGGCATTGATCCAGGGAAAGGCGATAGATCTTGTCCTGACAGACATGAGGATGCCTGTCAAGGACGGGATCTCTCTGCTTCACGACGTGAAGAGGATCAAACCGGATCTCCCCGTGATCCTGGTAACGGCCTATGGCAGTGTGGAGTCCGCTGTCAGGGCGATGAAAGAGGGAGCATACGACTACATCGTCAAGCCCTTGAAGATGGACGAAATCGAAATGGTGATCGAGAAGGCCCTGGCCCATGCCGAACTCGTGAGGGAAAACCGTTACTTGAAGGCGGAGCTGCAGCGATCGCGGAGTTTCGATACGATCGTTTCGGTGAACCCAAAGATCCTGGAGATCCTCGATCTGGTCAGGCAGATCGCCGACAGCAAAGCCACGGTGCTGCTCGAGGGCGAGAGCGGGACGGGCAAGGAACTCGTGGCGCGGGCGCTGCATTACAACAGTCAGCGCGCCTCCGGTCCTTTTGTAGTGGTCAACTGCTCGGCCATTCCACGAGAACTCCTGGAAAGTGAACTCTTTGGATACGAGAAGGGTGCCTTTACGGGTGCCACACGGATGAAAATCGGCAGCTTCGAAATGGCCAACAATGGGACCCTGTTTCTCGACGAGATCGGGGAGATGCCCAAGGAGTTGCAGGCCAAGATTCTCCGGGCTCTCGAAGGACACCGGTTCATGAGAGTGGGGGGGGTCGAGAACATCGAAGTCGATACTCGAGTGGTCACTGCCACCAACAGAAGCCTCAAGGAGGCCGTAAGAACCGGTGCCTTCCGGGAGGATCTCTACTACCGGCTCAACGTGCTGAGGTTGAAGCTTCCTCCGCTCCGTGAGAGAAGGGAGGACATCCCGCTGCTTGTACGCCATTTCCTGGAGAAACACCGTGAAGAATCGAGGGGGAGATCCTTCGAGGTCTCAGACCGGGCCCTTGCTCTGCTGGGACGATACGATTGGCCGGGAAACGTGCGTGAATTGGAGAACTGTATTGTCCGGGCCATGGTATTGGCCAAATCCGACGTCATAGGGGAAGAGGATCTCCCTCCAGAGATCCGTGGTGGAGAAACGGCGATCCCCGTGGAGAGTCTGAGGACCTGGGATGAGGTTAAGGCGGTGAAGAAGGCGGCCAGGGAGAGAGTCGCGGGGGAGATCGAGCGGGCCTTTATCGAGGAAGGCCTCAGGAGAAACCGAGGAAACGTGAGTCGGAGTTCCATCGAGATGGGGTTGGACCGCAGACAACTCCAGAACATGATCCGTAAGTACCGGATCAAGCCCCACGACTACCGCTGAGCCAAGGAGATGAGATTACCCCGAGTGCTCGGAGATCGAGCCTTGAAGTGCCCTGAAGTATGCCCGAACCCCAGCAGCCGGGTTTTCATCTTCCTGCACGCCGAATCATAAGAACCGTGTAGAATCGGCTCGACCTTCCCGAATGCCCTGCGGTTCAGGCCCTCCAATTTGGCATTTCCCCCCTTGGTGGAGCGAGTCGAGCCTCCGCACGTGGACAGGTTTTATCCTTCTCGGGTGCGAAGAATAAGGGTTCTACTGCGGTAAGATACTTCGCACCTTTTTCCTTGGTGACCGCTGCTTTCCTGCGGTGCGAAATGTTGGCTCGCATGTGTGTCCACGGGATCCATGGGGCTGAATGGTGAGAGGCGGTAACATATTGTAAAAAGGTCACTTTTTGTGGCCTATTTTTTTGGATATATGGTATGGAAATTGCTCATACATTGATAACAGATGATCAATCTACACCAGAATTGTCGATAAAGGGGGAGTACAGCCGTATGTGGCAGGGATGGATCATCGGTCTTCTGGGGGTATGGTTGATCATAGCCTCCTTCATCTTCAATGGAAATGTATTGAATGAACTCGGAGTAGGGGTGAGTGTGGCTGTGATCGGCTTCTGGGCTGCCGTAGGGTGAATGAAGGCCCAATTCCATGGAAAAGAGGTGGAGAGATGATTTTTTCAGAGCAGGTGAGAAACTTTACGTCTCAACAGGCTTCGAGAATGATCGTGGAGCTGCTTGGCCGGGTGACGGACAAACGTTTGATCCAGATGACCTATCTGGGGGAGAAACTGACCAACGACGAAGAGGTCGTTGGTGCCATTCGGGCCATTCGGGAGATGCTTCAGAGCCCGGATCACTCGACCAAGCAGCTCTTCTACAGGGTTCTCAACTACTTGCCGAAGCAGAACCGGGTCAGGATATTTCATACCCTTTTCAACAATGCCTGGTTTGTGGGGGGCAAGAAGCGGGATTTCTACGAGGAGAACTACGGGTTCCGGCCGCCCTTCATCATGATTCTGAGTCCCACCTGGCAGTGCAACCTGAGGTGTGCAGGGTGCTATACCCTGGGCCAACAGCGCCATCCAGGACTCGAGTACGATCTGGTCAAGAGGATTCTCAAGGAGGCACAGGAACTGGGGATCTATTTTGTAACCATCCTGGGCGGAGAGCCTTTTGTATATCCCCATCTCTTTCAAATGCTTGAGGAGCACCCGGACATCTTCTTCCAGGTCTACACCAACGGAACCCTGATGGATAAGGAGAAGGCCCATCGCATTGCGGAACTGGGCAACGTGGCCGTTGTAGTGAGCTGTGAGGGGTACGAAGAAGAGACCGATCGCTGGCGGGGCAAGGGTGTGTACAGGAAGATCATGGATGCCATGGATTACCTGAGAGAGGCTCGCGTCATCCTCGGCTCCTCGGCCACGGTGACAACCCACAACGTCGAGACCGTCGCCTCGGATGAGTTTGTCGACCTCCTAATCGAGAAGGGGGTAGTTGCCCAGATGTATTTCCTCTATATCCCCGTCAATGGGCAAGGGGACATCAATCTCATGGTGACCCCTGAGCAGAGAGATTTCCTTCGCCGCCAGGTGATACGATTCCGCCGGGAAAAGCCCCTGTTTGTACTCGACTTCTGGAACGACGGCCCTCACGTGGAGGGCTGCATTGCCGGAGGGAGACGGTACTTCCACATAAACGCCAACGGGGACGTGGAGCCTTGCGTCTACACTCATATCGCGGAACACAACATACGGGATGTCAGTCTGGCAGAAGCCCTGGACAGCAAGCTGTTTCGGTGCATCCGGCACCGGCAACCCCACAACCCGAACCATCTCAGGCCCTGCATGATAATCGACAACCCCAAGGTGTACCGGGAGGTGATCGAGGAATCGGGAGCGTATTTTACCCACCCGGGAGCCGAGGAGGTCGTCACGGACATGGCAAAGGAGATGGACGCGTATGCGGAGAGGTTCGCCGTTCTCGCCGAAAAGGTTTGGCAGGAAGAGTACGTCAACAACCAGGCGAGGTAGGAAAAATCCCTCGGCTACGGGAGCGACACCATCCTTCCCGGAAGGATGGTGTTTTTTTCTGCTCCAAGGGGTATCGAGCCATAGGTTGACCGGCAAAGGAGCCTGGGATGTTCTCCAAAACCGGAGGGGTTGCCCGGAACTTTCTGGGTTTTAGACCGAGGATTCCTGCGGCTAGTTGACTTTACGGTCGCTTCTCTCTGACAGGGCAGCGCCCTTGTCCCTTCGCTCCTGGGCGGGGAGTTCCTGACCTTTCCCCACGAACACGAATCACGAACACGACATCTCCCCTTCCCGCTCTTTCCCGGTGGGTATCCCACCGCTTCCGCAATGTCGCTCTGGAACAAAGGGTTTCCCCAAGACGGGAGAACTCCTCGTGGATACCGGTTGACATGTGGCCGGAGGTCTGCTAACTAAGAGGGAAGGGGGGCGCCATAGGGTCTGTAACACTGAGATTCATCGGGAGGTGCCTCGAATTCCCGCAACTCTTGAGGCTGGAGGTCGGTCATGAATCGGCTGGCAGTATCGTTTGCCTTCTTGATGGTTGTCGTAATCGTCTTTGCAGGAGGAACGGTCATGGGATTTGAGTTGAGGAGTTCTGCCTTCGCCCCTTCGGGAACGATTCCCAGGGAGCATACCTGTGACGGAGCGGATCTCTCACCTCCCCTTACGTGGAGCGGTGTCCCGGAGGGGACGAGTGCTTTTGCCATCATCTGTGATGACCCTGACGCTCCTGGGGGCACCTGGGTCCACTGGGTCGTGTATGACCTCCCAGGAGGAATGACGGGTCTCCCAGAGGGGGTACCACCGGCAGAGACCGTCCAGGAGGGCGGTTTCCAGGGGATCAACGATTTTGGAAGGTTCGGATACGGTGGGCCTTGCCCCCCGCCCGGAAGACCCCACCGCTACTTCTTCAGGCTCTATGCCCTGGACGGTAAGCTGGGCATCTCTTCAGGGGCCAGAAAGAAGGACGTGATCCGGGCCATGAAGAATCACATTCTCGGCCAGGCCGAGCTCATGGGGAAGTATGCCAGGTAGGGCCGTCTAGCCGTCTTGAGGCTTTTCGGAGAGTTCGATGAGGACACCCCCGGTTCCCTTTGGATGGAGAAAGGCCACCCGGGTCCCGTGGGCTCCCGGTCGGGGGGCTTTGTCGATGAGGGGGGCTCCCTTCTCGGCAAGGCTCCTGATCTCACTTTCGATATCGTCCACCTCAAAACAGAGATGGTGGATGCCCGGCCCCCTGGTTTCGAGGAATCTGACAAGGGGAGAGTCTTGGGAGGCCGGCTCCACGAGTTCGATCCTGGTCTCACCCACCAGAAAAAATCCTACCCTTGTCTTTTGCTCTTCGACGACCTCGGTATCTTTCAATTGGAGACCCAGCATTTTCCGGTAGAACCCCGCGGCCTCCTCCATGTTGCCGACGGCAATGGCGATGTGATCGAGTTTCCTGATCATGATTCCCTCCTGGGTAGATGATCTCGAGACCCCAGGGCAACAGGACCAAAAACGAAACGCCGGAGGTTCAGCTTCCCGCGCCTCTGTCAAGGCCTCCGCCCTTGGGTTTCACATTTTCCCTTATGTACCTTATGATCTCTTCAGTGTAAGTGCCTGGTTGGAAGATCTCCCTGATTCCCTCTTTCTTGAGAGGGGCGATATCGTCATGGGGGATGATACCGCCGCCAAGCACGGTGATGTCTTCGGCTTTCTTCTCCCTCAATATCTCCATGACCCGGGGGAAGAGGGTCATGTGAGCCCCGGAGAGGCAGCTAAGCCCGATGACATCCACGTCCTCTTGGATGGCCGCGTTTACGATCTGCTCGGGAGTCTGGCGGATTCCCGTATACACCACCTCCATACCAGCGTCTCTCAGAGACCGGGCGATGACCTTTGCCCCGCGGTCATGCCCGTCGAGCCCCGGTTTTGCTATGAGAACTCTGATCTTCCTTTCAGCCATGGTTCAAGTCCTTTCCTGGTAGCTTCCAAAGACGGATCTCAGGGTATCCGATATCTCGCCCACCGTGGCGTAAGACCGGACGGCATCGATGATAGGGGGGACCAGATTGTCGGTCCTTTCAGCCGCCCTTTTGACGGCCTCGAGCTTCTCCTTGACCCGATTCGTATCTCTGGCCTCCCTGACACTCTTGAGCTTCTGCCTCTGACGCTTCTCGACCTCCGGGTCTATACGGAGAGTATCCTTGAAGGGCTGTTCTTCCACGGTGAACTCATTGACTCCAACGATGATCGAGGACTTCTCCTCGATGCTTTTCTGATACTGGTAAGCGCTCTCCCCTATTTCGCGCTGCATGTATCCCGACTCGACGGCCTTGACGGCTCCCCCCATGGCGTCGATTCTGTCGATATATGCGGCAGCTCCTGCTTCAATCTCATCGGTCAGCGCCTCGATTGCGTAAGAACCTGCCATGGGGTCGATAACATCTGCCACACCACTCTCATGGGCTATGATCTGTTGAGTTCTCAGGGCGACTCGGACGGCAGCCTCAGAGGGGAGGGCGAGGGCCTCGTCTCTCGAGTTGGTGTGGAGTGACTGGGTACCCCCCAGGACAGCCGCAAGGGCCTGGAAAGCGACACGGACAACGTTGTTGTCGGGTTGCTGGAGGGTCAGTGTGGATCCCGCTGTCTGCGTGTGGAAACGGAGCATGGAAGAGGCCGGTTTCCGGGCTCCGAACCGTTGCTTCATTATTCTTGCCCAGAGCCGGCGGGCAGCGCGAAACTTGGCGATCTCCTCGAGAAAATTGTTGTGGCAATTGAAGAAGAATGAGAGCCTGCCGGCAAAATCATCCACGTCGAGCCCCGCATCAACGGCCGCCTGCACATAGGCAATGGCGTTGGCTAGTGTGAAGGCCACTTCCTGGACCGCAGAGCAACCCGCCTCTCGCATGTGGTAGCCGCTGATGCTGATGGTGTTCCACCGGGGGATCTGATCTTTGCAGAAGGCAAAGATATCGGTGATGATCCGCATGGAGGGACGAGGAGGGAAGATATGGGTCCCTCGAGCCACGTACTCCTTCAGGATGTCGTTCTGAATGGTCCCTCTCACCTCTTTGAACCCGACCCCCTGTTTCTCCGCCACTGCGAGGTACATGGCAAGGAGAATCACCGCGGTAGCATTGATGGTCATGGAGGTGCTCACCCTGCCGAGGGGGATGCCGTCGAAGAGGGTCTCCATGTCGGCCAGAGTATCGATCGCGACTCCCACCTTGCCCACTTCCCCGGCAGCCATGGCGTGATCCGAGTCGTATCCGATCTGGGTGGGGAGATCAAAGGCCACACTGAGGCCGGTCTGGCCCTGTTGCAAGAGATACTTGTAGCGTTGATTCGTCTCTTCGGCAGTGGCAAAGCCCGAGTACTGCCTCATGGTCCAGAACCGCCCCCTGTACATGGTGGGGTGCACGCCTCTGGTGAAGGGGTATTCCCCGGGAAATCCCAATCTCTCGAGATACCCCTGTTCGGCCTCGTCGATGGGGGTATAGAGCCGTTTGATCTCGATGTGAGAGGTCGTCTCAAAGGCCGGCTTCCTCTCGGGAAATCGACTGACCGAACGGCTGAGAGTGCCCTTTTCCCACCTTTCGAGCTCTTTGCGGAGTTTTTCCTTGTCTTCCATAGCTTCGCCTCACCGGGTAGTCTTCAGCTCTTTGTTCAGGATCTCTTCCACCATTGTATAGGGGTTGGCCTTCCGGTCTGCCAGTCCTTGGAGGATCTGATCCAGTCTCTTGTCCTCCTCGATGCGGCTGAGAATGCTTTCCAGGAGTCGTACCTGAAGGAGTTTCAGGAAGTGCTTCTTTGCCCTGAGTCTGTTCTTCCCCCCGATTTCATCCGACTGGACCAGAAGGTTACGGTGCCTGGAGATTCCGTAGACCAGCTCGAAGATGCCTTTTCCGACAACGGCTTCGGTTTTGAATATTGGAGGGACCCACCCGTCTTCTCGAGGCGGGGCCATTTCCATCATGACCCGGAGTTCCTGTTCGAGCCTTTCGGCTCCCTCCCTCTCGCATTTGTTGATAACGAATATATCGGCAATCTCAAGGATCCCGGCCTTGATGACCTGGACCTCGTCTCCGAGTCCAGGGACGCTCACGACGATCGAGGTATGTGCCGTGTTTACGATGTCCACCTCGTCTTGGCCGACCCCCACCGTCTCTACGATTATGATGTCCTTGCCCATGGCATCCATGACATTGATGACGTCGTGGGTCGACCGGGAGATTCCTCCCAGATAGCCCCGGGTTGCCAGGCTTCTTATGAAGACCCCCTCGTCCGTGCTGTGCCTCTGCATCCGAATCCGATCGCCGAGTATCGCCCCCCCGGTAAAGGGACTGCTGGGGTCGACGGCGACGATTCCCACGGTCTTTCCCTCTTTCCGGTAGATCTCTATGATCTTATCCACGAGGGTACTCTTGCCCGAACCGGGCGACCCCGTGATCCCAACAATATAGGCCCGGCCAGTCCGAGGGTAGAGCCGTTTGAGTTCTTGCCACGCACCCGGCAGGTCGTCGTCGATGTCCCGCATGAGTCTGGCAGCGGCTCTCACATCGCCCCTGAGAATTCTCTCAGCAAGCCCGGTCGAAAGATCCGATTCTGGCAAGGTCATTGTTTGGGTTCACCTGGAACACCGATGTGGCGGGCAATGACGATACGCTGCACCTCGCTGGTACCCTCGCCGATGTCGAGGAGTTTTTGATTCCGGTAGTGTCTCTCCACGGCGTATTCCTTCATCAGGCCGTAACCCCCGTGGAGCTGGACAGCGTGATTCACCACCCGGTGGTAGGTTTCTGAGCAGACGAGTTTTGCCATGGCGGCCTCTTTGGTATAGCTCCTCCTATTATCGGCCAGCCAGCAGGCTTTGTAAAGCAGCAGCCTCGCCATCTCGATCTCGGTGTGCATGTCCGCCAATTTGAAGGCGTTGACCTGGAAAGAGCCGATGGGGCGGCCGAACTGCTCCCTTTCACGGGAGTATCTCATGGCCAGCTCGTATGCCCCCTGGGCCCCTCCGAGGCCCATTGCAGCGATGCTGAGCCTTCCTCCGTCCAGGGTCTGGAGCATCTGGCGAAACCCTTGCCCTTTCTCGCCGAGGAGGTTCTCCTTGGGGACCCGGCACTGGTCGAAGAAGAGTTCTCCCGTGTTGGAAGCACGCCAGACCATCTTACCGTGCATGGTCTTGGCCGTGAAGCCCGGGGTCCCGTTGGGCACTAGTATGCAGCTCAGCTCGCTCTTCCCGTCAGGTCTCCTGCCTGTCCTTGCCTGGACGATGCAGACCGCGCTGATTTCGGTGGAAGAGTTGGTTATGAAGATCTTGCTCCCGTTGATGACCCAGTGGTCCTTTTCCAGAAGGGCCGTGGTCTTGGAAGCACCTGCATCTGAGCCGGCACCTGGTTCTGTCAGGCCGAAGGCGGCAAGCCTCTTCCCCGCGCAGAGATCAGGCAGCCATAGGCGCTTCTGCTCCTCAGTGCCGAAGGTATGGATCGGATAGATACCCAGGGAATTTGCGGCAGCCAGGGTCGCGGCCTGGGAACCGTCGATCCTTGCGATCTCTTCGGTTGCGATGATGTAACCGAGATAGCCGATGTCGGATCCCCCGTACTCCTCTGGGACAAAGGGGCCGAACAGACCGAGTTCCCCCATCCGCTTCGTGAGGTGGAGGGAAAACTCCTCTCTGTCATCTAACTCCTGGGCCACGGGAGCGATCTCCTTCTCGGCAAAGGCCCTGACCATCTTCCTGATACTCTCCTTCTCCTCGTCGAGATCGAAATCAAGCGGCATTTCACCCTACCTCAAATCGGCCTACCAGGGGCGTCTTCCCTCGCAGCCTCTCCCGTGCCGGGGAGTTCTCATCCATCATGGGGAACCCAGTAGATATTGAGGATGGTGTTGGTGGGTACGTCCTGGAACTGGGCCCTCACCTTCATCCCGATTTTAGGCTCCCCGTACTTCAACCACCCCTTGAAGATCGTACAGACCCCCTCGAGTTCCACGTCGATCTGCCAGTAGGGCTCCGAGATCTCGAGGCCCATCCCTCCGTAGGCCACCCGGGTATAGGTGTAGATCGTGCCTATGACCGGCTGTGGGATCTCTTCCCAGGCCATGGGTTGGAGGCAGTCAGGACAGTCGGCCCTTGCCGGGAGCCAGAGTCGATTCTCCGGACACTTGGGGTTCTTGCACCGAGTCGCAAGGAGCCTTCCCTCCTGGAGTCCCTTGAAAAATGGGGTCAGCTTTCCGTATGTGTGTCTATGGATGAACGTCCTCGGCCACTCCACGACCATGGCCGGTTCCATCTGGACGACCTTGGCCGGCCGGCCGATGAAGCGGGCTTCTTCTCTCGTCTCTTTCATAGTCATCCCCCTATTGCCAGGCCTTTCTCAGGATCCCCAGTGTCACATGAGAGCCGACACCGGCATGAGAAACCCAGGCCGCCTGGCATCCCTTGCGGTCCGGGATCTGGAGGCTCTGCCAGTCATCGGGTTTGGTCTTTCCCCAGAATTCCCAGATCTTGGGGTCTCCGTGGAACTTGTCGTACTTCTGCTGGACCTGCCAGAGGCACTCGACGCCCTGGAAGATACCGGTCGCCCCCACAGCGTGCATGGTGCCTATGAGCCCTCCGGAGAGGTTTGAAGGGCATTTGCCCGGCTTCCCGGTATTGGGATTGATGTAATACGCATCACCGGACTCGATGTAGTCCGGCTCCTGGCCGTAGGGCCTGAGGCCGATGTCGCCGTAAGTCTGGATATCACTGATGGTGAAGGCATCGTGGAGCTCAACCAGATCGAGATCCTCAAGGGGGTTCTCTATCCCTGCCATGCGGTAGCAGAACCAGGCGGCCATCCTCGAAGCGAGGAAGCTCTCGAACCCGGGGTACCGTGACCCGGGTTCGAGCAGATCCCTGTACATCTCTTCCGTCTCATGGGGGAGGAGGGGGATCGCCTGATGCCTCCTGTCTGCCACCCGGAGGGTGTGGCTGCCCCCGGCGATATAGAGTTCGCAGGGGCGGTCCGTTAGTCTCCAGGCGGTCTTTTCGTCGCACAGGAGCATAGAGGCGGCTCCCACACTCATGGCACAGCATTCGAGGAATCGAAGTGGCCAGGCCGCGATTCTGCTGTTGAGGACCTCCTCGACGGTGTAGCGGCCAGGCTGCTGCGCGTAAGGCGAAGAGCAGGCGTAGAGATGATTCTTCACCGCCACCTTGGCCCGGGTCTCTTCTGACAGGTTGTAGGTCTCCATGAAGCGTTTGGCCATGGGAGCGTAGTAGGCCGAGTACATGCGGGCCAGCCGGGTCTCGTAATCCTTGCATGCTGCAAAGGAGATGTAGGTATTGCCCGTGCGGGTGTCCACCTCGTCCATTCGCTCCCATCCGGCAACGAGAACGACGTCGGCATAGCCACTGGCCACGGCCATAGCCCCGGTGAGTACGGCGCTTCCCCCGGTAGCACCGCCCGTCTTGATACCCACATTGTACAAGGGATCGAGGCCGAGGTAGTCGTGGACCTTGGCCGAACAGAGAAGCTGGTCCTGGAAGTGATCCGCAAAATGCCCGTAGACCGCGTAGTTGATCAGTCCCTTAACCTCGAGGGGGTCCATTTTCAGATCGTTCTGCTCCAGCATCTGGCGGAAGGCGAGCATGACGAGTTCCTCGAGCTTATACTCCGGAAACCACTTGCGGTAATCGGTTAGCCCCCCGGCCACGGCGAAGACCTTCCTGTTCCATTTGGGGATCCGTTTGTTTCCCTCCTTCATCACGATCATGGCTGTTCCTCCTGGTCCGGTGTCAGCCTCTGGGTTTCACGTGCTTTCTCACCCAGGCTATGGCCTCCTCGATCCTGGTCCCAGGGGTAAAGACGGCTTTGACACCGATCTTTTCTAGTTTTGGAATATCCGTATCTGGAATGATTCCCCCTCCTATTACCTGGATATCAGCGGCCCCCTTCTCTTTGAGGAGCTCGATGATCCTTGGGAAGAGATAATCGTGGGCGCCCGAAAGGATGCTGAGACCGATAAGGTCCACATCTTCCTGGATGGCCGTGGCCACAATCTGTTCAGGGGTTTGATGGAGCCCCGTGTAGACGACCTCGAAGCCGGCGTCTCGGAACCCCCTGGCTATAACCCGCGCGCCCCTGTCGTGTCCGTCGAGGCCGGGTTTGGCGATAAGGATCCGGATCTTTCGCTCTCCACCCACGCCGATCCTCCTGGCAGCACTATCTTAGCATGCGTGTCACCTGACGTAAACTCGGGTATTCCCTGTTTCCCCCCTGTGCGGGTATGGGCACCGAGGAGGGTCATCAGAACATCCCTGGATCCCTGTATGTTCCGAAGACCTCCCTGAATACGTCGCAGATCTCCTGGACAGTGGCATAGGCCCTCACGGCATCTATGATATAGGGCATGAGGTTTTCCTTGGTCAGGGCGGCATCCCGTATCTTACGGAGACAGGCCTCCACCAGGGCGGCGTCCCTGGCCTCTTTGACAGCCCTGAGCCGCTCGAGCTGCCTCTTCTCGATCGCGGGATCCATGTGCCACGTGTGAATGGGAGGATGCTCGGTCACGTATCTGTTGACGCCGATCAGTGTCTTTTCGCCCCTGTCGATCTGCTGTTGATATCTGTAAGCCGATTCCGCGATTTCAGCCTGAGGGTAGCCTCTTTCGATGGCCCTTACCATACCTCCCATCTTATCGATCTTGCCTATATACTGCCAGGCGTCGTGCTCGATCCGGTTGGTCAGGGCTTCGACAAAATACGAGCCGGCCAGGGGATCGATGGTATTTGCGATTCCCGTCTCTTCGGCCAGAATCTGCTGAGTGCGCAAGGCGATGAAGGCCGCCTCCTCGGTGGGGATGGCATAGGTCTCGTCCAGGGCATTGGTGTGAAGCGACTGCGTTCCCCCAAGTACTGCGGCCATGGCCTCTACGGTCGTTCTAACCACGTTGTTGTAAGGCTGTTGCGCGGTCAGGGATACGCCTGCTGTCTGTGTATGGAATCTGAGCATCCAGGAACGGGGGTTTCTGGCTCCGAATCGGTCCTTCATTATTTTGGCCCACATGCGACGGGCAGCCCTGAGTTTGGAAATCTCCTCGAAGAAGTCGATATGGGAGTCGAAGAAGAAGGAGAGACGCGGGGCAAAATCATCGACCCCGAGGCCCCTCTCGATGCATGCCTCCACATAAGCAATACCATCGGCCAGGGTAAAGGCCAGTTCCTGAACCGCAGTCGCGCCCGCCTCCCTGATGTGGTAGCCGCTGACGCTGATAGTGTTCCAGCAGGGGACCTCACGGGTACAGAACTCGACGGTGTCGACGATGAGGCGGATGGACGGTCCTGGGGGGAGCATCAGGGTCTTCTGGGCGATGAACTCCTTGAGCATGTCGTTCTGAATCGTTCCACTGATCTGCCTCCGGTCCACCCCCTGTTTCTCCGCCACGACGATGTACATGGCCAGGAGGATCGATGCCGGAGGGTTGATGGTCATGGAAGTCGTAACCCTGTCCAGGGCGATCCCGTCCAGCAGGATCTCCATGTCTCTGAGGGTGTCGACGGCGACACCACACTTGCCGACCTCTCCCCTTGCCATCGGAGAATCGCTGTCATAACCCATAAGGGTCGGAAAGTGGAAGGCCACGCTGAGCCCGGTTTCACCCTGTTCTAGGAGGTACTTGAAACGCCGGTTGGTCTCTTCAGGACCCCCCAGGCCGGAGAACATCCGCATGGTCCAGAGCCTTCCGCGGTACATGGAAGGATGAATCCCCCGGGTGAAGGGATAGCGACCGGGAAACCCGAGGTCCCTGGAATAGTCGAGATCCTTGACGTCCTCCGGGGTGTAGAGGGCTTCGATCTCCAGATCGGAAACCGTGGAGAAACGATGAGACCGGGGGGGGACCTTCGACTCTGCCTCCTCCAGGTCCCTCTTCCGGAGTCTCCTCCCCTGCCGGATTCTCGTAAGGTCGTCCTTGCTCATCTTTCCCCTCCTTCCCCGGGCAAGGGCATCACGGTTTCACGACCAGACGAGAAGGGATCGGCCCTTTGCACAGACTACCAGCCCAGACAAAGGGAGTAGACCTGTGCCAGGATCTGGTCTGCCCTGAAGTGTCTCAGAGAGATGGCGCCGTTCGGACAGGCCGAGTTGCATGCGCCGCAACCCTTGCAGAGAGCCCTGTTGACTGTCATCTTTCCCGTGTAGGGTTCCAGCTTCAGAGCGCCGTACTCACAGATCCCCTCGCAGATGCCGCAGCCTGAGCAGATCTGATCGTCGACAGAGGCAATAACCGGGTCGATGGCCACCTTTCCCCGGAACAGAACGGTCGCGGCCCTGGAGGCCGCTCCATGGGCCTGGGCCAGGGTGTCTGCGATATCCTTGGGGCCCTGGCAGGTCCCGGCCAGGAATATGCCGTCACTTGCGGTGTCGAGGGGCCTGAGTTTGGGATGGGCTTCCATGAAGAAACCGTCGGAGCTGAGGGAGAGTTTGAGCACCGCCCTGAGATTCCCGGCCCCTTTCGAGGGGACCAGTCCGGTGGAGAGGATAACCAGATCAAATGCCTTCTCATAGGGCCGGGCGAGAAGCCCGTCCTCGCCTCTGAGGACCAGCTTCCCTCCACTTTTGAATATCTCGGAGGGGATCCCCTTTGTGTAGATGACCCCTTTTTTCTGGGCCTTCTCGTAAAGCTCTTCGTAGCCCTTTCCAAATGTCCTCACATCGATATAGAAGACCGTCACCTCTGAATCGGGGATTTGGTCGCGCACCCAGAGGGCCTGCTTGGCCGTGTAGGCGCAGCATACCCGTGAGCAATACTCATTGCCTACCTTCTTGTCCCGGGAGCCGACACACTGGATGAATGCTACGGTCTTTGGAACACTGCCGCCGATCGAAAATTCGCCACCCTCGGATACTCCGCGAGACATCAAGCTCTCCATTTGAGGAGCCGTGATGAGCCGGTCGTACCTGCCGTATCCGAATTCGCCCTTTTCCGTGGCATCGAAATGGTCGTGACCCGTAGCCACGACGATGGCTCCCGCTTTCAGCTCCTCGGTATGTTCCTCTTGTGCAAAGTCTATTGCTTCCACAGGGCAGGCCCTTTCACAGAGATCGCACGTCTGGCCCTGCAAGCGTAGACAGGCATTAGGGTCGACGACAGGGAAACTGCCCGGCCCGGAAGGTGAGGGAAGGTATATCGCCTTTCTCGTTTGGGGTTCCACTCTGTCCTGGGACACTACGTCAACCGGGCAGGCCTTGAGGCATTCACCGCAGGCCTCGCACTTTTGGGTATCCACGTAACGAGGCTTTCTCCTCACTCCAACACGGAATTCTCCAATCGATCCCTCAACGGTCTCGACCTGGGAGAGGGTCATGACGTTGATTCTTGGATGACTCAGGAGGGCCTCGACTCTCGGGCGGATCAGCCCCTCGGCCTCCTCGAGGTAGGGAAAAGTCCGGTCCAAGCGGGCCACATGGCCTCCAACAAAGGGTTCCCTCTCGACGAGATGGGCCTGGAAACCGGATGCGGCGATATCCAGTGCGGCCTGAATTCCCGCGATGCCTCCCCCGATGACCAGACAAGCAGGGGTCACCCCTCTCTCCTCGGTCTCCAGGGGCTCGAGCAACCGGAGCTTGGCAAGGGCTGCCAGAACGAGATCTATGGCCTTTGCCGTTGCTTTTTCCCGGTCGGTGTGGACCCAGGAGCAGTGCTCGCGAATGTTGGCGATCTCGAGAAGGTAAGGGTTCAGCCCTGCCTTGGAAAGAACGTTTCGAAAGGTCCGCTCATGCATGTTGGGCGAGCAGGCCGCCACCACGATCCGATCGAGCTTCTCTGACTCTATATCCCTTGCGATGAGGTCCTGTCCCGGGTCGGAGCACATATAGGTATAGTCCCTGGCAATGGCGACATGGGGCTCCGCCTTGGCAGCGTCCCTGACCGCCTCCACATCGACATGGTCGGCTATATTGACTCCGCAGTGGCAGATGTAGACACCGATCTTCATTCAGGTGCTCCATGCCTGTCTCTCGCGTACTGCTGGGGCCCGCCTCTGTTTGCTTTGGGACCCTCGGCCCCTGCCCTCTGCTCTGCGAGGTGTATACATGACAGGGCCGCGGCACCGCTTGCCTGGGCGACCGTGTCCGGGATATCCTTGGGGCCCTGGCAACAGCCAGCCAGGAATACCCCGGGTCTGGCAGTGAGGATGGTCTCCTTTGTTTCAGCTTCCTCGAAGAACCCATCCTCGGTGTGGGAGATGCCCAAGAGCAGGCCAAGATCCTGGGCGTCTGCTCTGGGGACCAGGCCGTTTGCCAACACCACAAGATCCGCTTTCTCCTCGTACGGCATCCCCAGAAGGGTGTCCTCCCCCCGGACTACCAGACAGTCTCCCTCTCTGTATATCTCTGAGGGATTTCCGCGCCTGAAAACGACCCCCTCCTTCTGGACCCGATCGTAGAACTCCTCATACCCCTTTCCATAGGCCCTCACGTCCATGTAGCAGACCGTGATCTTGGCATCCGGGATCAGTTCCCGTACGAGATGAGCCTGCTTGGCCGTGTACATGCAGCAGACTCTCGAGCAGTAAGGGTTTCCCACCGTCCTGTCTCTCGATCCCACGCACTGTATGAAGACCACCCTTTTGGGTTCTTTCCCGTTTCTCTCGAGCCTCCCCCGCGTCGGTCCCGAGGCGGAGCAGAGCCTCTCGAATTCGATGGCCGAGAGCACATTCTCGTAAAGGCCGTAGCCGTACTCGGGTTTCAGCCTTCCATCGAACTGATCGTAGCCCGTGGCCACCACTATGACCCCGGCCCGGATGGTGAGGGTCTCCTCTTTTTGACCGAAGTCGATTGCCCCGGGTCCGCAGGCCTCCTGGCATCTGGGTTGTTTTCCGCATTTTCCTTTGGTGAGCATGAAGCACCGGTTGGGATCTATGAGGTATTTCTGGGGGACGGCCTGTGGAAAGGGGATGTATATGGCAGAGCGCTTACCCATGCCCATGTCGAACTCATTGGGGATTCGGTTGTGCTGGACGCATGCCTCCGCGCAGAGGCCGCATCCGGTGCATCTCTTCAGGTCCACGTATCTCGGTTTCTTCGTGATGGTAACCCGGAAGCGGCCCACCTCTCCCTCAACCCGGGTGACCTCGGCGCAGGTCAGTAGTTCGATGTTGGGGTGGTTGCCGACCTCGACCATCTTCGGTGTCAGGATACAGGAGGAACAGTCGAGGGTGGGAAAGGTCTTGTCGAGCTGGGCCATGTGCCCCCCGATGGTAGGTTCTCTTTCTACCAGAACCACCTTGAACCCCTTGTCGGCTATATCGAGAGAGGCCTGCATACCGGCTATGCCCCCTCCGATAACCAGGGCGGCCGGGGTCACACGATGTTCTGTCTCTTTGGGGGGGACTCCCATGGCTGTATCTGCTGCGATGTCAAACGTCAAAATCCAAATGCCCGATGAATTCCCAATGACTTGGTTTCAAGATCCTGTCTGTCGGATGCCTTACGGTCCTGGTAACTCCCATGAGTCACTCCGGCTTTCCAACCAGAGAGCTTGCAATCGTGTTCTTCTGGATCTCCCGGGTTCCCTCATAGATCTCCATGATTCTTGCATCACGATAGAACCGCTCCACCTCGTACTCGGTCATGTAGCCGTATCCTCCCAGTATCTGAACAGCCTCCTCGGCGACCTCGACCCCGACCCTCGCGGCGTGCAGCTTGGCCATGGAGGTTAGCTGAGGATCGATACGGCCCTGATCGTAGTTCCAGGCAGCCTTGTACGTGAGAAGCCGGGCCGTCTCAAGCATGGTGTACATGTCCGCAAGCTTATGCCTGGTGACCTGGAAGTCTGCTATTCTTCTTCCGAATTGGCGCCTCTCCTTGGCATAGCCGAGAGACCTGTCAAAGGCCCCTTGACCGATTCCAAGGGCCTGGGCGGCTATCTCGATCCGGCTCTCGTCGAAGAACTCGAGCACCTGGTAGAACCCCTTGTTTTCGCTGCCGATGAGGTTTCCCAGGGGTACGCGGACATCGGAGAAGGAGAGTTCCGCCGTCGACGTCATGCGGATGCCCATCTTGTCGCCGAGCTCCGAGGCTTCAAATCCCGGCGTATCTCTCTCCACAAGGAGGGTCGACATTCCCCGGTGGGGAGGGTCGGCCCCCGGGTCTGTCTGGCAGAGGACCACGAAGTGTCGGGCGAGTCCCCCGTTGGTGATGAAGGTCTTGGTACCGTTGATCACAAAGTGCCGCCCCTGCTTGACGGCCCTCGTCGAGAGGCGAGTAATGTCACTCCCGTGATCCGGTTCGGTGTAAGCGCCCGCAGAGATGGCCTCTCCCCGGGTGACCGGGGGGAGGTAGGTGGTTTTCTGGTCCTCCGTGCCGAACCTCTGGATGACCTCGGAACTGAAGTCTGCCAGACTGAGAGCCACACCGATGCCCGAGTCCTGCCGGCAGAAGGCCTCCACCACCAACGTGTTTTCCAGAATGCCGAGCCCCTGGCCGCCGTATCGCTCCGGGAAATGGATGCCGACGAAACCGAGCCTGCAGGCCTTTTTCCAGATCGACGTGGGGAAGCTATGCGCCTTCTCCAACTCCATGGCCAGGTCTCTGTCGAATTCGCCCCGGGCAAAGTCGAGGGCAGCGCGTTGAATATCTCTCTGCTGATCGGTCAGTGTGAAATCCATTACCTCCTCAAAAACCCGCAGAGATCCCCGCCTAGGCAAAGACCTCTTTTACTTTCTCCTTCAAGGCCGGGACAATCTTGAAGAGGTCCCCCACGATTCCATAATGGGCCACACTGAAGATCGGTGCCTTAGGGTCCTTGTTTATGGCGATGATGGTGCCCGAACCCTTCATACCGGCCACGTGCTGGAAGGCCCCGCTGATGCCGATTGCGATGTAGACCTTGGGTTTCACCGTCTTGCCCGAGGTCCCAACCTGTCGTTCCTTTGGAAGCCACTTCTTGTCCACCACCGGCCGGCTGCACGAAAGGGCGGCTCCCAGAGCATCGGCCAGTTCCTTGACCATGGGGATGTTATCCTGGTCCTTGATCCCCCTCCCCACGGAGACGAGGATGTTGGCCTGGGTGATGTCCACTTCTCCTGCCGCGGCCTCCACGTATTCGACAAAACGTTTTGAGACGATCTCTTCTTCCATGGGGGAAGCGACCGTGACGATCTCCCCGGTCAGGGAGTATTCCTCCACGGTGAAAGAGGCCGGTCGAATGGTGATCACGGATTGCGGAGCGGGTTTGAGGCGGACCTCCACATTCAGCTTGCCTCCATATACCTGGCGGGTCGCTCTTACCTCGCCGTCTCTGATCGTCACATCGATACAGTCGGTGGCAATAGGGACGCGAATCCGGGTCGCAAGGCTCGGGGCGAGATCCATGCCGAAGGCCGTATGGCCGATAAGGAGGAGGCGGGGGTTCTCCCCTTCCAGGAGTTCGGCGAGCACCCTCTCATAGGCCTCGGAGTTGTAGGTCTCCAGTCTCGGGTCCTCCACCAGGATCACCCTGTTGGCCTTGTCCTTCAATTGCTCGGCCATCTTTCCCACCCCGTGTCCGAGGAGGACGGCTGCCAGCGAGGTGCCTGTTTCCTCGGCCATTGCCTTCCCCTTGGTGAGCATCTCAAAGGTGATGTCTCGGAGTTCCCCCTGGCGGTGTTCTGCAAGGACAAAGATATCTTCCATCTAGGCCAGCCCTCCTTTCTCTTTCAGGATGGAGACGACACTCTCGGCAAGGCTTTCAACAGATCCTTCCAGCATCTGGGCCCCTTCTCCGGCAGGCGGAAGAAAGACCCTCTCGACAACGCTTTTGGAGCCTTGTTCTCCTGTTTCATCCTCTTTCAGCGCCAGGTCGGCAAGGCCGAGGACCCTGATCTCCTTCTTTGCCACCCTTCGGATCCCCATGATGGAGACATACCTGGGTTCATTGATGCCCGACTGAATGGTGAGAACAGCGGGGAGTTCGAGGTCGAGAACCTCTTCCAGGCCGCCTTCCAGTTCTCGATGGATTCTGGCTCTCCCCCCATCGATCCTTTCGATCATATTGACAACCGCAGCATGGCCGATTCCCAGCATCTCGGCAAGAGTAGGGCCCACCTGCCCGTACCCGTCATCCTCGGCCTGAACCCCCGTGAGGATCAGGTCATAGGCGAGAGGCCTGATAGCCTCGCCGAGAATCCTGGCAATGGCATACCCGTCGGACCCGGAAAAGGCCGGGTCGGTGAGGCGGATCGCTTCGTCAGCCCCCATTGCCAGGGCTCTCCTGAGGGTCTCGTTCGACTCCTGGGGACCCATGGATACAACGGTCACTGACCCGCCGTACTTCTCCTTGAGAAGAACCGCCTCTTCCACGGCGTAGTTGTCCCACTCGTTGATATCAAAGACGAGTCCCCGGGTGTCTATGTCCTTGCCCGTCTCGTCGATGACAATGTCGGCTTCAGCCGTCTCAGGAACCCTCTTGACGCAGACGACGATGTCCATAACAGCTCCTTTCTTCAACCGGTCTGATTTGTTCACGGCGGAGACGCAGAGGACGCTGAGTTAAGGCTCTGTTGTTTTCCGCTCAACAATGACCGCCTTTCAGACCACTACGTCCGGCTTGTACCCCCACCCAAGTTTCACTCCCTCAACTCTCGGGATAAGGACTCTCGCCTTCCAGCGGCAGGGGAAGAATTCACTCTCCGCGTCCTCTGCGTCTCTGCGGTGAATCATCATTCACTATCCAGATCCAGAGCTTCAACGAGGATTTCAGTAATGTCCATGACCCTTAGTCTCTCCTCATTCCCCGTGGTCTTGACCGCATCCTCCAGGGTGAGCAGGCAGAAAGGACAGGCCGTGGCAATAATCTCCGCCCCCATCTCCACTGCGTCACGGACTCTGATCTCCGCCGACCGGGTACCCTGATCAGGGGCTTCCACCCACATGCGCCCTCCGCCTCCCTCGCAGCAGAGGCTCTTTTCCCTGGATCGATCGAAATCGATGAAGGTAACACCTGGAATAGACTTGAGAATCTCTCTTGGTTCCTCGAAAATCCCGTTCTGTTTGCCCAGAAAACAGGGATCGTGATAGGTGATCACCTTTTTTATCTCCCTGGAAAAGAGGGGGTTCTTGGTCACGGCTTCGGCCAGTACCTGGGTATAGTGACGGACCGTCAGACTCTCCTGGGAATAATCGTTCTTTATGGCATTGTAGCAATGGGGAGAAGTGGTCACAAGGGAGGTGACGCCGTATCTCTTGAAGGTTTCCAGGTTCTGCTCCATGAGCATCTGGAAGAGACCCTCCTCCCCTATTCTCCGCATGGCGCTTCCGCAGCAGGTCTCTTCGTTTCCCAGAATGGCAAAGTCGATATCCCACCTGCGAAAGCATGTCACCATGGATCGGGCCACGTTCTGCACCCGGCTGTCATAGGCAGCAGTGCAGCAGACAAAGTAGAGATTTTCCGCACTATCCCCCCTGGAGAGGACCTTCAGCCCGAGTTCCTCTGCCCAATCGCTCCTCTTGCTCTTCTGGGCTCCCCAGGGGTTTCCGTACTTGTACGTGCTTTCCAGGGCCTCAATCAGGGTCCTCGGGATATGTCCCTCCTCGATGAGGGCCGTGCGCATGCCGATGATGAGATCCGATGGGCGCAGGTCCCTGGGGCAGCGGATAGTGCAGGTCCGGCAGGCGGTGCAGGCCCAAAGCTCGTCCTTCTTATAGATGGCTTCGAGATCGTCCAGGACAAGGGCCTCCTGCATGAGGCGCCGGATATTGAGGGAGGAGTTGAAAGAGACGGGGCATCCGCCGGTGCACTTCCCACACTGAATACAGCCGAAAAGCTCGTACCTCTCGCAAAAAGACCGGTTCTCGAATACCAACATCGACGCTTTCTCCAGTCTTTGGCCTCAAGCTGGGAAATGAGATAGCCTCAGGATCCGAGAATCTCCCGAGAGATCACTATCCGCTGCACCTCGGAGGTACCCTCGTAGAGAGTGGTTCCCACCGTGTCCCTGAGATATCTCTCCACGGGATACTCCGTGGTATAGCCGTACCCTCCTAGCATCTGGACAGACCGCATTGCGACGTGCTTTGCAGTCTCCGTGGCAAACAGCTTTGCCATGGAGGCTTCACGGGTGAATCTCTCTCCCGTCTCTTTGAGAAAAGCCGCCCTAAGGGTGAGGAGGCTTGCCGCTTCGAGTTCGGTGTAACTGTCGGCTATCATCCACCGGATCGCCTCGAACCTCGAAATCTTCTGTCCGAAGGCCTCCCGTTCTTTCACGTACCGTGCCGCATAATCGATCGCCGCGGTCCCGACACCGACCGCCAGAGACGCGATTCCGATGCGGCCGCCGTCAAGCTCCATCATGGCTATCCTGAAACCCTCGCCTTCCTCTCCCAGGAGGGAGTCTCTGGATACACGACAATCGCGAAGAATCAGTTCGTGCGTGGAAGAGGCCCTGTGGCCGAGCTTGTTCTCCGCCTTTCCCACAAGGAGGCCGGGGTTTCCCCGCTCGATGAGAAACGCGCTGATACCCTTTCCCTTCCTGGCTTTCTTGTCGGTGACCGCCCAGACGACTGTCACACCCGCCTCTGCCGCGCTGGTGATGAGGCTCTTGGTCCCGTTCAATACATATGTCTCGCCGTCGGCCACGGCAGAGGTCCTTATGTTGGCCGCATCCGAGCCGGTGTGCGGCTCCGTAATGGCAAAGGCCCCTGCAGGATACTCACCGTTGCAGAGCCTCGGGATGTGCCTCCTTTTCATGGTCTCACATGCGAATTCATTGATCACCTCGGCCACCATGTTGGTTACGGAAGTCGTTACGGCATGAGAGGCACAGGCCTTTGCGATTTCGGTGATGGCCAGGCTGTAAGCCACCACGCCGGCCTCGGATCCTCCGTACTCCGCCGGGACGTTCATTCCCATGAGCCCGAGTCGGGCCATTCTTTTCAGGTTCTCATAGGGGAACTCTCCGCGTTCGTCGAACCGGGCTGCCACGGGTTCGATGTGTTTCTCTGCGAAATTCCTGACGGTATCCCTGATCATCTCTTGTTCTGGAGTCAGCCTGAAGTCCATGGGTTACCTCGTGTCCGTAGTTCGTGTGCCTTTTCGCCGCTTTGCGTGCAGGACCGAGGTTAAGGTTTCGCTTTGCGGACGCGCTCTCAATAGGTATAGAACCCCCTGCCCACCTTCTTTCCGAGATAGCCTGCGGCCACGTATTTCTTCAATAGAGGGCAGGGCCGGTACTTGGAATCCCCGAAGCCCTGATGGAGAACCTCCATTATGGCGAGACAGGTGTCGAGACCTATCAGGTCTGCCAGGGCCAGGGGTCCCATGGGATGATTCATTCCCAATTTCATCACTCCGTCGATAGCCTCGACACTGCCGACACCCTCAAAGAGGGCATAGACGGCCTCGTTGATCATGGGCATGAGGATTCTGTTTGAGATGAAACCCGGAAAGTCCCCGGCCTCAAGCGGAGTCTTTCCCATCCTCTCGCTCAGGTCTCTGACGGTTTCAAAGGTGCCCTCCGACGTGGCAAGACCGCGGATGATCTCCACGAGTTTCATAACCGGAACCGGGTTCATGAAATGCATGCCGATAACCCTGTCGGGCCTCTGAGTGGCGGAGGCGATCCTGGTAACGGATATGGACGAGGTGTTCGTGGCGAGAATGACATCCTTCCGGCAGATCCCATCGAGGCTCCCGAAGATCTCGAGCTTGAGGGGTTCGCTCTCCGTCGCAGCCTCGATCACCAGGTCTGCCTCGGCCATATCCTCCAACCGGCATGTTCCCCTGATTCTGGCAAGGATCTGTTCCCTCTGTGAAGGGGTGATCCTCTCTTTTTGGACCGACCGGTCGAGGTTCTTGCCGATGGCGGCCAGCCCCTTTTCGACGAGCTGGTCTGCAATGTCCCTCATGACCACGCTCAGACCCGCCGTGGAGGCGACCTGAGCTATGCCGCTCCCCATCTGCCCCGCACCGATAACACCAATGGTCTTGATTTCCATACCTCCTCCAGTCAACGTTCAGGTTGTTCGGGTCGTTCGATCGGTCGCTGTTTGCGACCTCGTTCGAATCGAGAGAGTTGGAAACGTTCAAGCCGTTCACACCGCGCCAGGGAGAAGTTAGATCCAGACAAAGGCGGAACCGCCTTGATATGGTACTCTTTCACGTCTCGAACAAACGCGAGCGATCGAACGGTCTGAACGATTACCTCTCCACAATGAGCGAGACCGCCTCACCTCCGCCGAGACAGAGAGAGGCCAGGCCGAGCTTTGCATCCCGATCCTTCATGGCGTAAAGAAGAGTCGTCAGAACCCTGGCGCCGCTTGCCCCGATGGGATGTCCCATGGCGATCGCCCCCCCACGCACGTTGACCCTTTCAGGATCGAGCCCGAGTTCCCGGATGATGGCCACGGTGGATGCTGCAAAGGCCTCGTTGATCTCGAAAAGGTCGATCCGGTCTGCAGATAGACCGGCCTTTGCCAGAACCTTGGGTATGGACTTGATGGGGGCGACCAGAATATCCTTGAGTTCCACTCCTGCCGATGCCTGGGCACCAACCGCGGCCATGGGGGTTACACCGAGTTCCTTTGCCCTTTTGAGAGACATCACCACAAGGGCGCTTGCACCGTCGCTGATCTTTGAAGCGTTGCCTGCCGTGACGGTTCCGTCCTCCTTGAAAACCGGCTTGAGCCTGGCCATTGCCTCAAGGTCCGGCTGCCTCGGCCCTTCATCCCTGTCGACAACGAGAGAAGCCCCTTTTCTCTGCGGGATCTCGACGGGCAGGAGCTCCGCCTCGAAGCCTCCCTGGGCTGTCGCCTTCAGGGCTCTTTGGTTCGACTGGAAGGCGAATCTATCCTGGTCATCTCGAGAGACCTGAAACTTCTGAGAGACGAGCTCCGCCGTGTACCCCATATGGAAGTCGTTGACCACGTCCCAGAGGCCGTCGTGGACCATTGCATCGATGAGTTTTCCGTCCCAGAGCCGGTATCCCTCCCTGGCCCTGTCGAGGTAGTACGGGGCCCGGCTCATCGACTCCATCCCCCCTGCAACGACGACCTCGGCATCTCCCGCCATGATGGCATGAGCGGCCACCATGACCGCTTTCAGCCCTGAACCGCAGACCTTGTTTATCGTCATTGCACCGACTTCAACAGGGAGTTCGGCCATGAGCAGGGCCTGGCGGGCTGGATTCTGTCCCAGCCCGTGGGGCAGGACGTTCCCCATTATCACCTCGTCCACGTCTTCCTTTGCGATCCCGCATCGCCTGACCGCCTCCGAGATCACAAGAGCTCCCAGTTCCGTCGCGGAGAGACTGCTCAACCCTCCCATGAAGTTCCCTATGGGCGTTCTGACCGCACTGGCGATGACCACCGTGTTCATCCCTTCCTCCCGGCAAATTCCCAGTCTTTCCTTTGAAATCGAAGGATTCGGAACCAAGATCCCCCGGCCTCGGCCCGTTTCTTGGGTCCAGATTCTTCTATTTCCGAATCGATCTCTCCTGTAGCCCGTGATTCAACTTCTGCCTTATCCTCTCCTGGTACTGGACTATTTCCTTCTTGAGCCTGTTTAGGTTCTGGACTCTCTCGTCGATCCGGCTGGCATGGTGCTCGAGGAGTTCAAGTAGTCTTGGAAGGACCTTGCGGTTGGTCCTATGGATCTGGTAAATATCCTCGAGCTCCTGCATCTCGGCAAGGGTGAGCCCCAGGTCTTTGAGGCGCTTGATGAACCTGAGCCGCTGGTAATCCATGTCCGTGTAGACCCGCTTTCCTCCTTCCACCCGCTTCACCGAGTTGAGAAGGCCGATTTCCTCGTAGTACCGGATCGTCCGGGGCGTGAGCCCCACGAGCCTGGCCAGTTCCCCAATCCCGTAATACCCGGACTCAGGAGTCCCTCCCTTGCCCATGATCAAAGCCGTGCCCCTCGCTGAATTGCAAGAAATCGAGTTCTGCCGGAGACGCGCCTCACTTAACGTAAACTGCAATGGCTCCTCAGTATATACCCTCTTTCCCGTCTTTTTTCAACAAATCCGCCTGCCCCTGATCCACCGTCAAAAAAAGGAGTTAGGGAGTTAGTAGAGTTAGGGGGCGAATTAGCGAGTTAGGAGTTAGGGGACGCCTATGATTTTATGCGAAACCTTGTGAGCCATCCTTGGTAGGCGGAAGTTACTTTGAACAGTGGAGAACCAGAGTCACCCATTAAGAGGCCCCTGTCAAGAGTAAAGACTTGAGGACTTTCCCCAAAATTTTTAGAAAAGTTGAACAGCAAAAGGCAGTAACAGTTGACCCTCAACTTCTCTTCTTACCAGATTGGGCGTTATTCCTGTTTTGGAGGCAAAAAG
>JAFDHF010000048.1 GCA_019308905.1 Deltaproteobacteria bacterium | reverse complement strand
GGACGGCTTCTTCTATGTCTTTATTGGTGGCGGAGATGATCCTAACGTCCACACGGATCGGCTCGGTGCCGCCCACTCTGGTAAACTCGCGATCCTGAATCACCCGGAGGAGCTTCACCTGCATGGCGAGGGGGAGCTCCCCGATCTCATCCAGGAAGATACTGCCCCCGTCGGCGGCTTCGAAAAGCCCTCGCTTGTTGGAGATGGCCCCCGTAAAGGCACCTTTCATGTGGCCGAAGAGCTCGCTTTCAAGAAGGTTCTCGGGGATGGCACCACAATTGAGAACCACGAGGGGCTGGTTCTTCCTGGGGCTGTTGTAATGGATGGCTTTTGCGACCAGTTCCTTGCCTGTTCCACTCTCGCCTGACAGGAGAATGTTGGTTTTCGTGGGAGCGACCTTCTTAATGAGGTCGAAAATGGCTCTCATCTTTTCACTTTTGCCGATGATCGTTCCCAGGCGGTATCTCTCTTCAACAACCTGCCTCAGAAGGGTGTTTTCGGCCTGGAGGGATCTGTTCTCCAGCGCCTTCTGAATCGTCATCTTGATTTCTTCGATCTTGAACGGCTTGGTGATGTAATCGTATGCACCCTGTTTCATGGCCTGTATGGCCGTATCGGTTGAGGCGTAAGCCGTGATCATCAAGACGACGGTCTCAGGGGAGATCTCCTTGAGATGGCCGAGAGTCGCTATACCGTCCATCTTTGCCATCCGTATGTCGAGAATGGCCAGATCGAAGAGCTCCTTCTCGGCCAGGGAAAGGGCTGTCTTGCCGTTGCTGGCCGTCCGGACGTCGTAGCCTTCCTTGGTGAGCATGATCTCCAGGAATTCCCTCATGCTCCTCTCGTCGTCTACTACCAGTATTTTTTGGTTTCTCATAGGGACCGCTCTCGAAGGTCTCCGTATCATCAGCTCCGGCCGATCTCGGGGAAAAAGACGGAGAAAGTCGTTCCCTTTCCAACTTCACTTTTCACCCGAATCCGGCCTCCGTGGGTCTCCACTATTCGATGGACGATGGCCAGACCGAGACCTGTTCCGGACTCTTTGGTCGTAAAAAAGGGCTCGAATATCTTACCGAGATTCTCTCTCTCTATTCCCTTCCCCGTGTCGGAGACGGAAAGCTTTGCGCTGCCGTCCTCCTTCTCGAGTTTTACCAGGAGGAGGCCGCCGTCTTTCATCTCCTGAACGGCGTTGAGCAACAGGTTCCAGAAGACCTGTTTCAGTTGATTGGAATCCCCGAGTACGCGAACCTGATGAGAGAAGACTCGGGAGACAGAGATATGCCCGTTGAACTTGGGAGAGTTCTTCAGCATCTGCAGGGTCTCGTCAACGAGATGGTTGAGAATGATGGGGACGAGTTCGCTTCTCGGAGGCTGTGCAAAGAGAAGAAAATCCGTGACCAGACGGTTGAGCCGTTCTGACTCACGGATAACAATATTCATAAGGTTCACGTTCTCTTCGGTAAGGTTGATATCCTCCTTGAGAACCTGGATTGATCCTGTCATGGAGGCCAAAGGGTTCCGGATCTCGTGGGCGAGACCTGCCGCCATCTGGCCGATGGAAACCATGCGATCGGTTCTCTTGATTTGCTCTTCCATCTCCTTGATTCGGGTTATGTCTTGAAATATCAGAATCGATCCCACCACGGCGCCGTTTATGTCTCTCAGGGAAGATCTGGAGAGGCCCAGGTGGATGTACTTGCCGTCGGGCCGCTTGAAGCCGATCTCTTCGCGCCTGGCGGTCTTTTCCCAGCCTGTCGATTCGCCGGAAGCCGTGGACGGGCAGACGGCCAGGAGATCGTCCAGGTATGAAGAGACCTGGGAGAACCGGTCTATCCCGAGAATCCGATAGGCAGTCCTGTTTAGAAAGGAGACCTTTCCGGACCGGTCCGTGGTGATCAGGCCGCTGTCGAGACTCTCGATGATATTCTGATGGAAGGCCTCGAGCTTCTCATAGTCGAGTTGTTTCTGCTTCAGCTCCCTGCCCTTGAGTCTGAGCTCCTCTCCGAGGTGGTTGACCAAGGCCGCTACAACCGCGAAAGCCAGCAGATAGAGGAAGACGCGGTAAAAAACATCCTGGCCGGTGTAAAAGAAGAATCCCGAGCCCGCGCTGGGACGTATCAGGCCGTAGTACTGCAACCCCAGGGTGGCGCTGTACAGAGCGCCGCTGACACCGGCGATCATGTATGTGCCCCGTTTGGAAAGAAGGAGCCCGGCACTGGTGATTGAGAAGATGTAAGCCAGGGGGAAGAGGCTCTCTATTCCACCGGTCAAGTAGACAAGGGCGGTGACAAAGACGGTGTCAAACAGGATCTGAGCATAGGCAAATCGATAGACATTGCGCGTCCTTCTGAGGACTAGGGCATAGATGATCGTCAAAGTGTAGGTGAGTCCGATGAGCAGGTAGAGCGAACTACTAGGGGTGATTATTGGAGTATTTTCGCTGCCTGCCTGGATCAGGGCCGAAGCGCCTAGAAGAAGGCTGACAATCAGGACCCTTGCCGCCATCAGGACTTTTAGCCTTCTGTGGATGACTGCCCGAGAAGGACCGTGGTTCTGAAGCTCCATGAGCTTCTCCCGACTTCTATCTATCCGATCGCCGAAGCCATGTTGAATATGGGGAGATACATGGCCACCACGATGGTACCGATGGTGCCTCCAAGAAAGATCATCAGAAAGGGTTCCAAGAGAGAGGTGAGAGTGGCGACCGTGGTGTCCACCTCATCGTCGTAGAAGTCGGCTATCTTGCCGAGCATCGTGTCCAAAGATCCAGTCGACTCTCCGACCGATATCATCTGCGTCACCATGGGGGGGAAGACGTCGGCCCGTGTCAAGGGTTCTGCAATCGTCTCGCCCTCACTGATACTGCTCCGAGCCCTCATAATGGCATCCTCGACGATCTGGTTTCCGGCTGTTTTTGCCACGATGTTCAGACTGTCGAGAATGGGTACCCCGCTGCTCACCAGGGTGCTCAGGGTGCGGGAAAATCGGGCAATGGCGATTTTCCGAAAAAGCATGCCGAACACAGGAACCTTCAAGAGAAGAGCGTCTATGTTTCTCCTTCCGGATCCCGTCTTGTGGTATCTACGAAGGCCGATGCCGAGAATGACCAACCCGGCCACCACGAAGATGAAGTAGCTTTTCAGAAGTCGGCTCATGGTGACTATGATCTGGGTGAGAAGGGGAAGGCTGTGGCCGGCCGAGAGAAACATCTTTTCAAAGACCGGGATCACGAAGATAAGCAGGATGGTCACGACGATGACCGCCACACCCACGATGGCGATGGGATAGACCAGAGCCGACTTCACCTTCTTTTTCAGGGCCACGGCCTTCTCGATGTAGTTTGACAGCCGGAGGAGAATATTATCGAGGATACCTCCCTCCTCGCCCGCGACGACGAGATTCACGTAGAGGTCGTTGAACACCTTCGGGTGGCGCCCCAGAGCGGCAGCAAAGGTGGATCCTGATTCCACGTCGTCCTTGATCGTGCTGAGGACCTGCTTAAAGCTCCTGTTCTCCTGCTGGGTGGCGAGTATGTCCAAGGATTGTACAAGGGGAAGGCCGGCATCGATCATGGTGGCAAGTTGGCGGGTGAAGACCGCGATGGCCTTCTCCGTGATCTTGCGACCGCCGAGGGAAAACTGGAGCTTTATCTCTTTTCCCTTTGAGAGAACCTTGGTGGGAATGATATTCTGTTGGCGGAGTTGGATCCTGAGAGCCGCTTCGCTTGCGGCTTCCAGCTCACCCCTCTTGATGGCTCCCCTCAGGGTTTTTCCTTCCCATTTGTAGACTGGCATGGGCGACATTCCTCCGATGATTGAAATTCAGAAGACCGGCAGTCGAAGACCTCCAAGCCCTGTTGTCAGGCACGGTTAGCGCATTCGACTCCGGACGGCGGTCCTTGATGTTGAGACCCCGATATTGGACAACATCTGTTTGAACTCCTCGATGTTGTAGCTCCTCTGCATGGCCTCGTTGAGGGAGACAAGCCCCTTCTGGTAAAGAGACAGGAGGGACTGGTTCATCGTCTGCATGCCGAACTTGGACTGGCCTACCTGCATTTGAGAGTAAATCTGGTGTACCTTGTCCTCGCGGATCAGGTTCCGGATCGCTGGGTTGGGAAGCATGATCTCCATGGCCAGGCATCGCCCGCCCGATATCTTGGGAAGCAACTGCTGGGTCAGGACCCCTTCCAGGACAAAGGACAGCTGAGCCCGAATCTGGGGTTGCTGATGGGGTGGAAATACGTCGATGATTCTATTGATCGTCTCAACGCAGGAGTTGGTATGGAGTGTGGCAAAGGTCAAATGGCCGGTCTCTGCGATGGTGAGGGCCGCTTGAATGGTCTCCAGGTCCCTCATCTCGCCGATGAGAATAATATCCGGATCCTGCCGAAGGATGTGTCTTAGGGCCTCGGCAAAACTCTGGGTGTCGGAGTTGACCTCTCTCTGGTTGATGATGCATTTCTTGTGGGTATGGAGATACTCGATCGGGTCCTCGATTGTGATGATATGGGCGGAGCGATCCTCGTTGATCTTCTGGATGATGGAGGCCAAGGTGGTCGACTTCCCGGTCCCGGTGGGGCCGGTGATGAGAATCAATCCCTTTGGTTTTGTCAGTAACTCGTTGATCAAAGGGGGGATGCCGAGTTTTTCGAAATCGAGAATCTCATAGGGTATCGTGCGGAACGCCCCGGCCACTGCCCCTCGCTGGACGAAGATGTTCCCGCGGAAACGACTCAGCCCCTTTATTCCAAAAGAGAAATCCAACTCGTTGTCTTCTTCGAACCGATGGCGCTGGGCATCTGTCAGCACGCTGTAGCAGAGTCTCTTGGTATCGGTGGCGGTGAGGGGTTCTGTGTTGAGCCTGACCAACTTCCCGTCGATCCTGATAACAGGAGGCGAACCCGTGGTTATGTGGAGGTCGGATGCCTTTTTCTCGATAAGCACCTCTAAGAGATTTTTCAGCTCTACCATTTCTCCTCCTCATCGTCCCCACTGTTCAGCACAAGGGAATCTGTTCGGCCTTGGATGGGTTTGCCGGCTAACGGTCATCCATGGTGGTCCGCAGGACTTCTTCGATAGTGGTCAATCCTTCCTTGATCTTAATGATCCCAGCCTGTCTCAGGCTCTTCATCCCCAGCGAGATCGCCTTCTTCTTCAGGTCGAAATTGGATGCCCTGGACAGCACCAGCTCCTTAAGTTCGTCGGTCACGGGCATTACCTCGTAGATGCCGATTCTTCCCTTGTAGCCTGTCCCGTTGCACATCTGGCAACCCTTACCTCGGAATACGCGAAATCCCTCGATCTCCTCGGGAGGTACGCCCAGGCCAGCCAGAACCTTGGGGCTGATCTCGACCTCTTCCTTACACTCACGACAGATCTTGCGAATCAGTCTCTGGGCCAGGATGAGGTTTACGGAGGAGGTGATAAGAAAGGGTTCGATCCCCATATCGATGAGCCGGCTGATTGTGCTCGGAGCATCGTTTGTATGCACCGTACTGAGCACCATATGGCCCGTGAGGGACGCCTGGATCGCGATCTGGGCGGTCTCAAAGTCACGGATCTCACCTACCATGATGATATCGGGATCCTGCCTGAGAAACGATCGTAACGCCGAGGCGAAGGTGAGGCCGATCTCCTCGTGCATCTGCACCTGGTTGATACCCATGAAATTGTATTCTATCGGGTCTTCCGCTGTCATGATGTTGTCTGTTTCTTTGTTCAGTTCCACGAGAGCAGAGTAAAGGGTTGTGGTCTTGCCGCTCCCTGTGGGCCCGGTTACGAGGACCATGCCGACCGGCTTGTGGAAGGCCTCCTGGAAGAGTCTGAGGCTTTCAGGGTCGAAGCCGAGTTTGGTCATATCGAGCTGGAGGGACGACTTATCCAGGATTCTCAGGACAACCTTTTCGCCGAAGATCGTCGGAATGACGGAGACACGGAAGTCCATCTCCCGGCCTTTGGCGAGCCGGAGTTTGATCCGGCCGTCTTGGGGAAGGCGCTTTTCGGCTATGTCCAGGCGGGCCATGATCTTCAGGCGTGAAGTTATGGCGTTCCGTATCTGGAGAGGAAGGCCCATGACTTTTCGAAGCACGCCGTCGGTACGGTATCGGACCCGGAATACCTTCTCGTAAGGTTCAAAGTGAATATCACTGGCCCCCACCTTGATCGCTCTGATAAGGATTCCATTAACCAGTTTGATGATGGGAGCATCGATATCCTCGATACTGACGTCCTCTTCTCCCGTTTCAACCACTTCGATGTTGTCCACGGCTCCATGGACGAGTTTGTCGAAGTCGCTCACATCGACGGTCTCCAGGGAATCATCAAAGGAACTCTCAAAGGATTCGGACTGGGTGTCTTCCAGGGTGTAATCCCTGGCATCCAGATTTGTGGCACCCATCCCGGCTATCTCTCCCCCTCCGCCATAGTGCTTTTTGATGGCCTGGACCAGATCCCTGTCGGTTGCCACCACGGGTTGCACATTGTAACCGGTGATGAACTTGATCTCGTCGATGACGACTATGTTGCTTGGATCCGACATGGCAACAATCAGTTTCGGGCCTATCCTCTTGACCGGGATGAGGAGATGCTTCTTCGCGATCGAAGAGGGGACAAGCTTGGTGGCCTTCTGGTCGATGTGGACCTGAGAGAGTTTGACGGATTCCACGTGGTAGTATTTGCCCAGGAAGGTTAAGAGGGTGTCCTCGTCAACATAGCCGAGTTTGATGAGGTTCGTCCCGATGCTCCCCCCTGTCACTCTCTGTTCGTCTAGGGCCCTTTTTACCTGATCTGGAGTCACCAGATTCGCCTTTATGAGGAGTTCACCCAGCCGTTTGGTCATCGCTATCCCCGGGGTTCAGTGAGATTAGAAACTGTGATTTTGCAAAATGAGTGCCACAAATGGTCACCCCCGACGCTCCAGGCCTGCGGCTTCTGCCCGGTCACGGCCTTTTCCGGGGCATCCGTGGGAACACATACAGGCAGATAGACGAAAAATCTCACATGCTACCAAGAGACTGACGGAATGAAAATCCCTCTGGACAAAGAGCCCGTTGCTCCCGGTCCCCTATTCCCTGTGGAGAAGGACGAGAAACAGGCAGTGAGCGGAGACTGACCAGGTCAGACCGGGGGCGATCAACTCATCGTGGGGAGCCTTACGGCAAAGGTGCTCCCCTTTCCCAACTCACTCTTGACCGATATGCTCCCGTTGTGCGCCTCGGCCACCCACTTGCAGATGCTCAAGCCGAGGCCGGTTCCGCCCTCATGGCGGGAACGGGCCTTGTCGACTCTGAAGAAACGGTCGAAGACATGGGGCAGTGCTTCCTGTGGGATGCCGATGCCGTGGTCCTTGACGGTGATCAGGGCGAAGCCGTCATCTTCTTCCAAGGCGATATCGATTCGGCTCCCCTCTGGGGAGTACTTGATCCCGTTCTCAACAAGGTTGAGCATCATGGATTTCAAGCGGAGAGGATCTGCCAGAGCATAGATGCTTCGGTTCTTATGAAAGGAGACGTGGATAGACTTGGCGGTGGCGAGAAGCTGGGACTGGGCCTGGATTTCGGAGAGAAAATGAGAAAGGTCGATCATGGATTTTGTAAGGGGAACCTCTCCATTGTCGGCATGGGAGAGCAAAAGGAGGTCATCCACTATCTTTGTCATGTTATTGATCTCCTCCAGTATTCATCATTCTTCCTCTCCCTGCGCAAGGCGACTTCGATTTCCCCTTTCAGAACCGTCAGGGGAGTCTTGAGTTCATGAGAGGCATCTGCGCTGAACTGACGCATCTGTTTGAAAGAACGGTCAAGGCGGGAGATCATCTCATTGAAGGTTTCAGCGAGACGGCCGATCTCGTCCTTGCCTTTCTTGATTCGGATTCTCCTGTTGAGGTTATGGGATGTGATAGCCCTGGCCGTGTTGGTCACCTCCTCCACCGGCCTGAGGGCCCTGTTCGCCAGGAAATTTCCACCGAGGCTTGCCACTGCCAGAGCCGAAGGAATCGTAATCGAAAGGATGAGAAGGAGGGTATGTAGGGCTTTCTCCATGTCTTCGAGGGAACTGGCCACCTGGACGATATTGGTGACGCGATGCCCTGCAACGATCGGAACGGTCACGATCCGGATGGGAGAGGTGCCTATGGTGCGATTAGTCTCGAAGGTCACCCTTCCCCTGGACGCGTTTCTCAAGGCTCGGATGGAAATGGGAAGCTGAAACCTTCCGAGATTGCCCGATTTCAGGCCGATCCGTCCTGTCGTGTCCAAAACCTGGATGAACTTGCCGGTGGGTCTCATGCCGGTCGCCTCTTCCACGATTCGATCCAGGTTAACCCCGTACTTGGCATAGGGACTCGAGTAGGAGGAGGCGACAAAGTCGGCTATGGTCTTGATCTTTGCATCCATGTAATGATGGAGGCTCCGGGAAAGGGTGAGATAGAGAAACCCGCTGAAAGAACAGAGGATAACTCCCAGGATCGCTACATACCAAAGGGTAAGACGAAACCGAATGCTCTGGAAGTTCACCTTCTTACTCCTTCATCATGTAGCCGACGCCTCGAATCGTGTGGATCAGCTTCACATCGAACCCTCGATCGATCTTCTTTCTGAGGAAGTTGACGTAGACGTCGACTACATTGGTATCCGTGTCGAAATGGTAGTCCCACACATGCTCGGATATCATGGTGCGCGTAAGCACTCTGTTTGGATTCCTCATGAAGTACTCGAGGAGGGCATACTCTTTTGCCGTCAACGGGATCTTCTTGCCGCCGCGGGTGACCTCATGGGTCAGCGGGGAGAGCCTCAGGTCTGAGAGCTGAAGAACAGGCGTCTTTGCTTCCCTGTCGCGCCGGAGAAGGGCACGGATCCGCGCCAGAAGTTCACTGAAGGCAAAGGGCTTGGTGAGGTAGTCGTCCCCCCCCGCATCGAGGCCCTCCACGATACTCTCCACCGAATCCTTGGCCGTCAACAGGAGGATAGGGACCGAGTTGGAACCCTTCCTTATCTGCTTCAAAACGGTCATGCCGTCGACTCTCGGAAGCATGATGTCGAGGAGGATGAGGTCATAATCGTTCACCTCTACCATGTAGAGGGCTTCCTCGCCGTCATAGGCGAGGTCCACGGCATAATACTCTTCCTCCAATCCTTTTTTTAGAAAGCTGGCGACCTTTCTCTCGTCCTCCACGACAAGAAGTCGCATCGATGCACCACCCGAGCCCCTGTGGGATTCCAGCAATCATTATACTGAGGTGGAGCAAAAAGGCAAGGGGGCCCGGGCTCAAGGGGGTCTCCGCCTTCCGAGGCGGATGTCCTAACGTCTCTCGATCTATAAGGGTGTTCCTCGGCTGTCGAACAAGAGCTTTCCCCAGAACGGGAGGCAGTCTCGCCGCCCCGAGCCTTGACAGCCCAGTTGGGCTCTGCTAGAATTTTTTTTCTGTTTTGACGCTGGGTTTGGCTCCCCGGGGCCTTTCCAGAGTCGACGAGCCCGACGCGGATAGGTGAGGATTCGGCCGTACCGATTCAGTGTGGCAGGGGGTGTTTGTGATCAAGGTGGCGGGGATTCAGATGGCTTGCAGTGAAGACAAGGAGAGAAACGTTGAAAAGGCCTTCAGGCTGGCATGTCTCGCTGCAGACCGCGGGGCCAGAATCATCTGCTTTCAGGAACTCTTTCACACCCACTGGTTTCCGAAGGAGATAGACAGGGAAAGCTTCGACCTCGCCGAACCCTTTGACGGACCCACCGTCGAAGCGATCAGGCCCCTGGCAAGGGACAAGGATGTGGTCTTGATCTGCCCGATTTTTGAGAAGGACTCTGAGGGAGGCTTCTACAACTCGGCCACAGTGATCGATGCCGGAGGCGAGATCGCCGGTGTTTACCGGAAGGTCCATGTTCCCCAGATCCCCCTGTGGGAGGAGAGGTCATATTTCGCTCCGGGCAACACGGGGCTAACCGTTTTCCCCACGTCCCACGGTAGAATCGGTATCCAGATATGCTGGGATAACTTCTTTCCTGAAGGGACGAGATGCCTCGCCTTGAAGGGCGCTCAGATTGTATTTTCGCCGACGGCGGCGGCCTTTGCCTCGCAGGACCGGTGGCAGACCATGATTCGTGCCAATGCCCTGGCAAACGGTGTCTACATTATGAGGGTGAACCGCGTGGGAAGCGAAAAGAGACAGGACTTTTACGGTCAGAGCTTCTGTGTAGGGCCGGACGGAGAGGTCGTCGCCGGTCCCAGCGGGATGAAAGAGGGGATCGTATTTGCGGATGTGGATTTCAGCGAGATCGGCCGGTACCGCAAGGAGTATCCCTTCCTCTCCGATCGCCGGCCAACCACTTACAGGGATATCTGCGACCCTGCCCTGCCGCTTCCCCAGACTTCCCAAGAGATTGAGAGACAGGAAATTGCCGGGCAAGGGGGGTCTCCTTCTATGCTCAGGCGTCACTGAAAATGCCCGTGGGGGGAAGATCACGGGTTTGCGGGGCGGTCCCTTGTGTTCCCCGGAGGGCCTGGTGGCAGGTTGGGGGGAGAGAATCCCCGACTTACTGGAAAAGGGATGACCGTCAAAGAAGCGCTCAAAGATATTCTCGCCTCGGCTGCTGAGAGAGCCATGAAAGGGGAGGGCATCCCGGGAGGAGAGATTCCCCGGGTCTCCCTGGAGATCCCGAGAATCAGGGATCACGGGGATTACGCAACCAATATTGCAATGGTTCTCGCTTCCCGTGGCGGTCGACCTCCCAGGGTCGTGGCCCAAGCCATAGTAGAGAACATCGTCGATTCTGAGGGTTTGATAGATCGGGTGGAGGTTGCGGGGCCGGGGTTCATAAACCTCTTTGTTCGGAAGGACGCTTGGGTTCGCCTCCTCGGCATGATTGAGCAGGAGGGACGGAGCTACGGCAAAAGCGAAATAGGGCAGAGAAGGCGGATACAGGTGGAGTTTGTCAGTGCCAATCCAACCGGACCTCTTCATGTAGGCCACGGACGGGGTGCAGTGACGGGAGACGTGCTGGCCCGCCTTCTGAAAGCCGTGGGGTACAGGGTCTCGAAGGAGTATTACATAAATGACGTGGGAAGCCAGATAGAGAATCTAGGGAGATCCGTATTGGCCAGGTACAGGCAGGTTCTCGGACAGGACGTCTCCTTTGAGAGCCGGTGGTACCAGGGGGAATACGTCGTCGACATTGCCAGGGAGATTGCAAGGAACAGAGGCGGGGATCTCCTCGAGTGGGAAGAGAAGGAGGCTCTCCGGTTTTGCACGTCTTTTGCGGTCTCCCGGATCATGGAGGGCATCCGGGGAGATCTCAGGGATTTCGGGGTTCGCTTTCAGAACTGGTTCAGCGAGGGAAGGCTCTATGCCAAGAGGCTGGTAACCCGGGCCATCGAGCATCTCAGAAGGAGGGGGTTGGTCTACGAGAGAGAGGGTGCAACCTGGTTCGCCAGCAGCCGCTATGGAGATGAGAAGGACCGTGTTCTAATAAAGGCCGACGGGTCCACCACATATTTCGCCTCAGACATTGCATACCACTGGGACAAGTATCGGAGAGGGTTCGACACGGTCATAAACGTCTGGGGAGCTGACCATCACGGCTACATCCCAAGGATGAAGGCGGCCGTCCAGGCCTTGGGGAGAAGGGAAGAGGATCTCAAGATCGTGCTGGTCCGGTTGGTCAACCTGTTGATCGAGGGCAAACCTCTTGCCATGTCTACCAGGGCGGGACAGTTTACGACCCTCCGGGAGGTGTTGGATGAAGTGGGTCCGGATGCTTCCCGCTTCTTTTTCCTCATGAGGAGGTCTGACAGCCCTTTGGATTTTGATCTCGCCCTGGCCAAGAGGAAAGAGAGCGATAACCCGGTCTACTATGTTCAGTATGCCCATGCCAGGATAGCGAGCGTCTTGAGAGAGGCCCGGAGGCGGGGCATCCCGATCCCATCCTTTGGAGAGATCCAGATCGGGAGGCTCACTCTCCCTGAAGAGTTGGAACTCATAAAGACCCTGTCTGCCTTTCCTGAGATCGTGGAGGGAAGTGCTCTTTCCCTGGAACCCCACAGGCTGTGTTTCTACGCCCAGGAAGTGGCAAGCCTTTTCCACTCATACTACAACTTGGGGAGCAGGAACAGGGCCCTGAGAATCATCGGCGATGACGAGGAGACCACAAAGGCACGGCTTTTTCTGGCAAGGGCAACCCGCATCGTTTTGGGAAACAACCTCAGACTCCTTGGGGTATCAGCCCCAAACCGCATGTAGGAGAGTCTGCGGGTAATGGTCCGAGATCTGAAGAGATATGGGCAACAGAAGGAGGAAAGGGGAGGGCCGGCGGGCTGGTCGATTCTCGCCGTATCCCATATGGCTATTTTCGTCATAGGTACACTGTTGGGATACTGGATCGGCCAACACTTTACCGCAGCCACGACCTCGAGGGGGGAGCCTTCGCTCTCTGCTAAAGCGGAGGAGAGGGTAGTCCCTGAGGCTGTGGTCAGGGAGGGGGAGAGAGGCGAGGAAGGCGGAACCGGTGTAGAGGGGCCGAAATCAGAGGCTCGCCCGGATAAGGAGGAGGCACGGTTTACCTTTTATGAATCACTTCCCAGAGCGGCTCTGCCCGGCACGGAGGGAACGAGGGATTTCAAGGAAGAGGGAAAGACTCCTCCACCAAGAGAGAGATCGTCTGTACCACGCGAGGCAGCGTCCGAGTCCCGGCCGGCAGGGCCGGCCCGCAAGCCTACACCTCTGGTCTACTATGTCCAGGTAGCCTCCTTCCGAGAGGAAGCAAGAGCGGAAAGACTCCGGAAACATCTCAGGGCAAAGGGGTTTGCTGCTGAGGTTGTCTCTGCCGTCGTTCTGGACAAGGGAATCTGGTACAGGGTGCGCTTGGGGCCTTTTGGGAACAGAGAAGAAGCAAGAAAAAGGGTGAAGGCCATAGCGGCGAGTGAGGGGCTCAAGCCTATTGTTCTGTCTGAAAGAGCGAAGATGAAGCGGTGAGAGACGCAGCACGCCGTGCCCCAGGCCGGAAAAGTCGCCGACAGAGGAGTGAGAGAACACCATGGTGCAAAGAGCAAAACCACAGAAGAGTCAACTGAGAGAATGGACCGAAGCGATCGTTGTCGCCTTCTTGATAGCTATGTTCATCAGGACTTTCGTGGTCCAGGCCTTCAAGATCCCATCCAGCTCCATGGTGCCCACCCTCCAGGTGGGAGATCACATCCTGGTTTGGAAGTTTATCTATGGCATAAAGATCCCCTTCGTCGACAAGAAGCTCTTCGTGAGATGCCCGAACAGGGGCGATGTCATCGTCTTCATCTATCCCAAGGACAAGAGCAAAGACTTCATCAAGCGGGTCATAGGACTGCCTGGAGAAAAGATCCAGATCGTGGGAAAGGAGATCCTCATAAATGATAAACCCCTGGAAGACCCATGGGGTAGATATTCGAAAAACCATGTGAATACGGCCTCGGTAAGGGATAACTACGGCCCCGAGGTTGTTCCACCTGGTTCCCTATTCGTCATGGGAGATAACCGGGACAACAGCCAGGACAGTCGGTACTGGGGATTCGTCGGTTTGAACGCCGTGAAGGGTCGTGCCTTTGTCATCTATTTTTCATGGGACAAAACCTCTCCCACCCTGGTGGGGAAGATCCGGTGGCGCAGGTTCGGCCATCTGATAAGATAGGGGAACAGAGAGGTGTGGAAGGGCGCGCTTTGTTGGGATCAATCGGTGGTGAGATTCTTCTCTTCCCAGGGAAACCTCTCCGAAGCGAGAATTCTCCGTGCCTGATCCATGTCCCTCTGAATTTGCTCTACCAAGGCCTCGGGGCTGTTGAAAGCCCTCTCGCTGCGGATCCTTTCGATAAACGCCACCTGGATATCCTTGCCGTAGATGTCCTGATGGAAGTCGAAGATATGAACCTCGAGTGAGAATCGATCTCCTCCAAAGGTGGGGTTCATTCCCACATTTGCGACTCCCCCGTAGGTCTGGTCCTCAACCAGCACTCTCACCGCATAGACACCGTTCTTCGGGTAGAGTTCGTTCAGGATCTCCACGTTGGCCGTGGGCACGCCAAGCAGCCTTCCCCTAGCCGTGCCCCAGATCACCTTCCCGAGAACCATGTAGTAACGACCAAGAAAACGGGCCACTTCGGCCACTTCGCCCTGCTGGATGAGGCCTCGAATCACCGAGCTGCTGACGATCCGGCCCCCTATCCGAACGGGTCCCACCACTATGACCTGGAAACCGAATTCTCGGCCGTAGCGTCTCAGGTCTTCCACGGTCCCCTGCCTCCTGAACCCGAAGCAGTAATTGTAGCCCACCACGATCTTCCGGATGCCGATTCGGTCTACAAGGACGGATTCGACAAACTCCCTGGCTCCGATGGCCGAGAATCGCCTTGTAAAGGTTGCACAGATAACCACGTCTACGCCGAGGCCCTCGATAAGCATCAGCTTCTTCTTGAAAGGCGTTATCAGAGGGGGGCAGTCGGGTCCTCGCAGCACCTTTAAGGGGTGGGGTTCGAAGGTGAAAACCAGAGATTCTCCTCCGATCTTGCCCGCTTCCCCTCTTGTACGTTCGAGAATTAGCTGGTGACCCAGATGGACACCGTCGAAGTTGCCCAGGGCTGCAACGGGATTTCGAAAGGACCGCCTGATCCTTTCGACGCCGAGTATGATCTCCATGGCTGTCCGGATCGATCGTCTTGTACTATTGCATCGAGCAGCCAGTAAATATAATGGCTGGCCACGGGAGAGTCAAGCCAGGGGGCCCTGCCCCACGCAGGATCGCCGGGCTGTTCCGGCAATTGGACCCTTGGGAAAGTGCGTGCTATAATTGGCTAAGGAAGATATGCTGGGAGGCAAGTAGTTGGAAAAGCATTGGAAATCGGTTTTGCTTTCGCTCCAAGAAAGGATCTCCTCTCTGCACGTTGGTCCTGTCGGGGTGTTTCCGGCTCTGATTTAACAGGAGAATTGTCATGGGTTTCACCTGTGGGATCGTAGGGCTTCCTAACGTTGGGAAATCGACCATATTCAACGCGTTGACAGCGGCGGGTGCGGAAGTGGCGAGCTATCCCTTCTGCACGATCGAACCGAACATCGGAATCGTGAGTGTCCCTGACAGGCGGTTGTCCCTTATCGCTGATATTATCAAACCCAGGAAAGTAACACCTACTCAACTCGAGTTTCGAGACATAGCAGGCCTGGTCAAGAATGCAAGTAAGGGGGAAGGTTTGGGCAATCAGTTTCTCGGGCACATAAGAAGCGTAGACGCCATTGCCCATGTAGTGCGGTGCTTCAAAGGCGAAGACATCGCCCATTCAAGCGGATCCGTGGATCCTCCCCATGATGTCGATATCGTAAACACGGAGCTGATCCTTGCGGATCTCGAGAGCCTTGAGAAGAGGATGGCCAAGGTTGAGAGACTCCTCAGGACCGGAAACAGGGAGATGGCCGAGAGGCTGGAAGTCTACCGGAAGATCCATGAAGAATTGAACTCGGGGAGAATGGCCAGGAGCTTGGCATTCCAAGGAGACGCCCTGAGGATACTCGAGGAGCTGCAGCTTTTGACGGCAAAGCCGATGTTCTACGTGGCCAATGTGGAGGAGGAGGCGGGGGATGGGGATTCATACGTCAAGGCCCTGGTCGAGAAGGCCGGGAGAGAGGGTATCCCCGTCGTTTCGATCTGTGGCAGCCTGGAAGCCGAGATCGCCCAACTTCCCGAGTCTGAAAGAGATGCCTTCAAGAGGGATTTCGGTATTGATCAGTCGGGTCTGGAGAGACTGATTCAGGTCGGTTACCAGGTGCTCGGGCTGGTGACCTTCTTTACTACTGTGAGTTCTGAATTGAGGGCGTGGACCGTCCCCAGAGGAACAGAGGCCCCGGCTGCGGCTGGCAGGATCCATTCGGACATGGAAAGGGGGTTCATAAGGGCAGAGGTAATCTCTTTTGATGATTTCCTGGAGTGTCGTTCCGAGCAGGCCGCCCGCGAGAGGGGACTGCTCAGGTCAGAGGGGCGCGACTACATCGTCCAGGACGGAGACGTAATCCATTTCAGATTCAATGTCTAGCTCGGAAATGGGTCTCGGCCTTGCCGCCCGCCAGCTTGATCCGGCATGGGTACCGGGTGGCGGGATGTGTCCGAATTGCAGGTACTTTGGAAATGTTTGACGAGGAGAGAATCAAGAACCTTCCAAGTCGGCCGGGTGTTTACCTTATGAAAGACAAGACCGGGAAGGTCCTTTACGTGGGTAAGGCGAAGAATCTCAGCCAGCGGGTGAGATCGTACTTTACCGGATCCGGAGACTCCAGGTTTCTTGTTAGGTTTTTTGTCTCCAAGATTGAGGATGTCGACTGGCTGGTGACGGATACGGAGAAAGAGGCCCTTATCCTGGAGAACAACCTGATAAAGAAGCACAAGCCCCGGTACAATGTCAATCTGAAGGACGACAAGACATACTACAATCTGAAGCTGGACGTTCAGAATCCTTTCCCAAGGCTGATGCTGACCAGGAGGGTACGAAATGATGGAGCCCGTTACTTTGGTCCATTTTCCTCGAGCAAGGCGGTGAGGCAGACCCTGAGCTTTGTCCAGAAGCACTTCCAGTTGCGTCGATGTAACAACAGCAGTTTCAGAAACCGGAGCCGGCCCTGTCTGTATTACCAGATGGGCCAGTGTCTGGGAGTCTGTGTGGGACTCGCAGATCAGGAGCTGTACCGGGAAAGAGTGAAAGAGGCGATCCTTTTTCTGGAGGGGAAGAATCGGCAACTCATCGAGATTCTGAAAAAGAGGATGGACTCTGCTTCCGAGAACCTTCTTTTCGAGGAGGCTGCACGCCTGCGAAACCAGATCCGCTCGATCGAGCAGACCGTAGAAAAGCAGAAGGTGGTCTCCTTCAGGCCCCTGGATCAGGATGTGATTACCTCCTACCGCGAGGGGGGACTCGTGGAGATCCATGTCATTTTTGTTCGCCAGGGAAAGCTCGTGGAGGGTCAGTCCTTTTCCTTGCGACCCCCTGAATTGGCGGATTCGGAGATCCTCTCCTCCTTTGTGAAGCAGTTCTATGCCGGGGGGAGGCTCATCCCCCAACAGATCCTCCTCCCCCTGGAGATCGAAGATTCCGGTGCCATAGCCGAATGGCTCACCGAGGAGAAGGGGAGCAAGGTGACGGTTATGGTACCCAAGCGCGGGCTCGGCCGTCAACTGCTGAAGATGGGACAGGAAAACGCCCGGATATCCTTCTCTGCCAAGCAGAGACAGGAAGAGAACATGGAGGCAGCGCTGGAAGAGCTCAGGGAGTGGCTTCGTCTTGGTCGCCCCCCAAGGCGGATCGAGTGCTTTGACATATCCAACATAATGGGCACCTCTGCCACGGGATCCATGGTGGTATTCCAGGATGGTCAGCCCGACAAGTCCAAGTACCGCCGTTTCAGGATCAAGACCCTTTCCCAGCCAGACGATTACGGGATGATGTACGAGGTCCTGATGCGTCGATACTCCAGGGCGCTCAGGGAGGGCGAACTGCCCGATCTGGTCATGGTCGATGGGGGAAAGGGCCATCTTCAGGTGGTCCTGGAGATGTTCAAGGATCTGGCTATCAATGGGGTAGACGCCGTCGCCCTGGCGAAGACCAGACGTCGCGAGATGCGTCCCAAGCTGGGGGACGGGTCAGGAGAGAAGGTGTACATTCCTCGGGTCAAGCAACCGGTCCACATGCCCAAGCACAGGGCAGCGACTTTGTTGCTTCAGAGGATCAGGGACGAGTCCCATCGATTCGCCATCTCCTATCACAAGAAGCTCCGGAAGAGGCGGGATCTCGGTTCGGTGCTCGATGAGATACCAGGGGTCGGGAAGGTGCGAAAACAGCGGCTCCTGATGCACTTCAAGTCGCTCGGGCAGATCAAGAGGGCCTCGGTAGAGGATCTCCAAAGTGCCACCGGTATCGATCGCGGTACTACCGAACGGGTCCGCCGATTTCTCCACGGTGCAGATGCATCAGCCGAGGACGAGAGAGAACCTGCATGCGATTCCGACCGGGCTCCGACTCCCATGGGGCCTGGTTTGAAAGGAGGGTTCTAGAAGAGGGCCAGTTGAGGATCTTCCTGACGGAACAGAACCGGCACCGGATAGTCCCCGGTAAAACAGGCGTAGCAGAATCGGTGGCTGTTCTCTCCCACACACTCCTTGAGTCCTTCCAGACTCAGGTAGCCCAGGGAATCGGCGGTGAGGTAGGTGCCCACTTCGTCCACCGTGTGGGTAGATGCGATGAGTTCTTCTCTCAGAGGCGTATCGATGCCATAGAAACAGGGGTGTGTGATGGGGGGAGAGCTGATCCTGGTATGGACCGTCTTTGCCCCGGCATTCCTTACCATTTTCACGATTTTTCTCCCTGTAGTGGCTCTAACGATCGAGTCATCCACGAGAATTACCCTTTTGCCCCTGATAATGTCCCTCACTGCGTTGAGCTTGATCTTCACTCCGAAATGGCGGATCGACTGCTCGGGTTCGATGAATGTCCGGCCGATATAGTGATTCCTGATCAATCCCATCTCCAGGGGGATTCCGGATTGCTGAGCATAACCGATTGTGGCGGGAAAACCTGAATCCGGAATAGGAACCACAAGGTCGGCTTCTGCAGGATGTTCTCTGGCCAACTGTCTGCCCAGCGCCAATCTCACCGAGTAGACGTTCCGGCCGAAGACGACCGAGTCGGGTCGGGCAAAATAGATGAACTCAAATACACAGAGTGAATTGGTGGTCCTCTCAAAGGGGCTTATCGATTCGAGTCCCTTGTCGTCGATGACAAGAACCTCGCCCGGTTCGATTTCTCGCACGTACTCGCCGCCGATCAGATCAAAGGCGCATGTTTCCGAGGCGACGACCCAGGCTTCTTCCAATCTTCCGAGAACCAGTGGCCTGAACCCGTGGGGGTCGCGAACCGCGATCAACTGGTCGTCGCTGAGAAAGACCAGACTGTAGGCTCCCTCCAGTCTTTGGAGGGCCGCCGCAACCCGGTCGGCCAGCGAGGGCTGGCGAGCCTGGGCGATGAGATGTACGATCACCTCCGTGTCCATGGTCGATTGGAAGATCGACCCATAGGCCTCGAGTTCGTCCCTTATCCGTCTGGCGTTTGTGAGATTGCCGTTGTGGGCGACGGCAAGACCGCCCCTGGCGTAGTCCACCACAAAGGGTTGCGCGTTTTTCACATGACTGCCACCGGCCGTCGAATATCGCACGTGACCGATTGCCGCCCTGCCCGGGAGTTCCTTGATTATTTCCCTTGTAAAGACCTCTGAGACAAGGCCCATGCCCCGGTGGTAATGGAGGCCCTTTCCGTCTGACGAGACTATTCCGGCACTTTCCTGGCCGCGGTGCTGCAGTGAATAGAGACCGAGGTATGTCAGGTTCGACGCCTCTGGATGTCCGTATATTCCGAAAACGCCACACTTCTCACCTGGTTGCATCTCCGTCCTCACTTCAATGTCCGGGGCGTGGGAGGTCTTGGTAGCCCCTGGAGGGAAGATCGGGCTCCACTCCGTTAATCTGCGAATTGTCTAGCGGTCGGCATATCCGTTCGGATGGGTGGAGTGCCAGGCCCAGGCTGTCCGGATGATCTCTTCGAGCCGGGGAAACCGAACGCGCCATCCCAGATCCTTCTTTATGCGCTCGCAACTTGCCACCAGAACTGCGGGATCCCCAGGCCTCCGCTCCGACCTGATCCAGGGGATATCTTTACCAGTGATGCTCCTGGCCGTATTTATAACCTCCATGACAGAGTACCCCGTCCCGTTGCCGAGGTTGTAAACCGTGCTTCGGAGTCCGCCTTGGAGTGCCTCAAGGGCAAGGATATGGGCATCTGCCAGATCTTCGACGTGTACATAATCACGAATGCAGGTTCCGTCCGGAGTGGGGTAGTCGGTTCCAAAAACCCTGAGAATGGCCTTCTGGTTCAGAGCAGCTCTCAGAACCAGTGGAATCAGGTGGGTTTCCTGGCGGTGGTCCTCCCCCATGTCGCCTTCTCTATCAGCACCTGCAGCGTTGAAATACCTGAGAGAGACGTAACGCAGCCCATAGGCTCTTCTGCACTTCTCAAGAATCCTCTCGTAGTAGAGTTTGGTCTCTCCATAGACGTTGGTCGGATAAGGAGTAGTTCCTTCATCTATGGGTACCGAGGAAGGCTCGCCGTACACGGCAGCCGAAGAAGAAAACACCATAACCCTAACCCCCGCCTCTAACATGGCGGCGAGGAGATTCAAGCCATTGCTCACGTTGTTCTGGAAATACTTCAAAGGGGCTCGTTCGGACTCTCCAACAAGACAGTATGCGGCCATGTGGATCACAGAATCGATCCCATAGCGGCGCAGGCATCGGTAGGTCCCATTGCGATCCGCCAGATCCCCACGGACGAGTTGAGCATCTAGGACTGCAGACCTGTGACCCTCCTCCAGGCTGTCATAGACTATGGGCTCGTGTCCAGTACGCAAAAGGGCCCTCACGATGAAGCTTCCCACATAGCCGGCCCCCCCCGTAACCATGATTCGAGACACCCTTGTCCTCCCCTGTCCCTGGAACTGTTGCCAGTATAATCGCCCACTCCCAACCTGTCAATGAGACGGCCCGGGGGAGTTCCCCATCTCATGGCGAACAAGCCTCTCGATCGGTTGTTGAAAAAGTGGAGACATTGTGTTAAACACTCTTTGGTAGAGGAGATGGATTTTCTCGGTTTCCTTGGAGAATTGGGCATTTGAGATCATCACCCTGGAGGAATGGCGTATTTTTTGCTAAGGAGAGTCCTGGAAGTCTCGTTTTCATCACGAAGGAAGGGATTACCTGAGTCTCACAGGCCCTTTCCCGGCTTTGTCTCACGGGCCGAAAGGGCTGCCGGTTGTCGTTGTCCTTTTTACCTTCGCAGGTTTCCTTCATGACCTTGCGAAAGGAGGCCAAACATGCCAAGGGAACTTTTGATCGCCGATGCCAATATTTCGGCACAGGAGGAGTTTGAGAAGATCTTCGAAGGCATGGACTCCCAGCTGATATTTGCGGAAAACGGCGAAGATGCCCTTTTGAAAATCAAGCTCTACAAACCGGATCTCGTCATAGCAGATGTGACCATGCCCAATAAAGACGGGTTTGAGTTGTGCAAGATAGTCAAGTCGAACCCGGAGCTCAGGCGAATCCCCTTCGTTTTGCTGGCGGGGATCTTTGAAGATATCGGGAAGTCCGAACAGGAGAGGGTCGGTGCTGACGGAGTCATGACCAAGCCTCTTAAGAGTGAAGAGATTCTGCCTCTTGTGGAGGATCTTCTGAAGAGGGAACCGGTCTCTCTTGAGGTCGAGGAGAGCGAGAGAATCACAGGTGATGTTGATGACGGTCTTCCCGGCCTGGGAGAGGCACCGGTGGGTGAAGGGGCTGAGGGGGAAGAGCTGCCCGACTTGGAAGAGGTGGCCCTCACCGAAATTGGGGAAGAGGACGATCAGGAGGCGATCATCGACCTCACCGAGATAGTGGACGACGAGACGGCTGGTGGTGTCTCTCTCGAAGCAGGTGGAGTCGAGGAGCCCGCGGGGCAGACAGTGCAGGCCGAGGGGGGCTCGGAAGGGGAATCCCTGGACGAGATATCCCTTGAAGGGATAGATCTGGATGAACCGGGGGGGGAACCGGAACTCGAAGGGATCGAATCGGTCGAACAGGAGAAACAGCAGGGTGAGCAGGAATTGGCCGAGAAGCCCCCCGGGCCGGATTTGGGAGAGCTGGAGCGGGGAACGGCAGAAGTCGAGCATACGGATGAGAGGGCCGAAGAGACCCATGTCGATAAGGCTTCACAGACTGAGCTCGAAGAAGAGATAGATCGGCGAATCGATCTGGTTCTTGAGGAAGCGGCAGAAGAGGGTGAGGAGGACACCCTCCTGGAACTGGAAGAGGAAGGGCGGAAACCTGACTCCCTCGAGGAAACAGAAGACCTGGAATCCCTTGCCGAACAAATCGTCCAAGGGGGGACCGGGGAGGTTGGTTCGCAGGGTGAGGAATCTCTCCGGGAAGAAGTGGAGACCCTCATCGAGGAGGGTGTGCCTGGAGATAGGGACGGAGAGGTCGAGCCGGAGTTCACTGCTCAAGACGGAGGCATCGATGAACCCGGGCGAGAGGGGGAAGGGGCTTCCGAGCCGGTTTGGCTTGAAACCCCTGGGAAATCTGAAGGTTCGATCGCCGGGGATTCGGTGACGGATTCCGGTGACGTGGAAGAACTTGCCCTGGAGGATCTGGAAAGCCTGGGCGAGACCATGGAAGAGATAGAAGAACTCCCCGTCGACAAGGAGCTCGAAGAACTGCTCGGGGAGGGGGAAGGCGGAGCGTTTGAGGGAGTCGGCACTGAGGGTGACAGAGAGGGCGAGGAGGAGCCCGGGGCTTCGGAGTTGGCTGTCGGACTCGCAGAAGAGGATCGTCAAGAGGAAGGTGTTTTTCAGGAGAGATCCGATCTAGAAAGGCAGGAGGAGGGGGGATTTGACGAAGGTGGGGCCGAGACCGTGACAGAGATCCTCGTGACGGAAGGTGCGGGGGCGGAGACCCCAGAGGAGCTTGAAGAGCAGTTATTCGAAGAGGAACTGGAGGAAGAGGGGGGAGAGATCCTCGAAGAACCCCTGGAGGGGCCGGCCGCGTCCTTTGCCTCTCAAGGGCAACTGATCAAAGAGGATGTCACGGAAGAGGAAGTTGACGAGTTTCAGAGGCAGCTTTCATCGGATTTCGAGGATTCAGAACCCAAGGTCGCTCCGGTTGAGGGGAAGCCTGATGAACGGATCGAATCCTTGGTCCGAAGGACCGTTGAACAGATCTTCAGCGGGATCTCGGACAGGGTAATCCCGGAGTTGACCAAAAGCATTGTGCGGGTTGCTTCCGAGCGGATTGAAGAGGTGATTCAACAGGTGGTTCCGGAACTGGCGGAGAATGCCATCAAGAAGGAAATTGAGAGGCTGCAAAAGGAAGGTTAATCCTCCTTGCTTTGAAAAATCCATCCGCATGGCCCTGATCTGAGATTCCTTCTGAAGTCTATTTACCGACCCTCTGTCCGAAAAGCCTGCAGGTCAGATCTGATCATCTACCCCTCCGAAGGCTCCACCATGTCTCTGGACAAAGGCTCTCATACGCCCTGCAGGCGGCTGGAACCCATTGAGCCCAGGGCGGAAAAACGAAGTGGCCCTCCCGCTGTTAGAAAGGTCGACATATGGAGAAAAGAGATTTCAACTGGGAAAAGGGGTATGAATTCAAGGAAGTTGAGAAGCGGTGGTACGATTTCTGGCTGGAGAGGAACCTCTTCCATGCAGACGAAAATTCGGCCGATCCCCCGTACTCGATCGTGATTCCCCCTCCCAACGTGACGGGCTCGCTCCACATGGGGCACGCCCTCAACAATACCCTCCAGGACATCCTTGTGCGATTCCGGAGGATGCAGGGATACAATACGCTCTGGCTCCCCGGAATGGATCATGCTGGCATTGCCACACAGAACGTAGTTGAAAAGCAGCTGGCAAAGGAAGGCTTGGACCGGCACGCCCTTGGCAGAGAGAGGTTCGTGGAACGGGTATGGAAATGGAAGGAAGAGTATGGGGGAGTGATAATCGAACAGCTGAAGCGATTGGGAGCGTCTTGTGACTGGAGCAGAGAGCGTTTTACCATGGACGAAGGCCTATCCGAGGCTGTGAAGGAGGTCTTCGTCCGCCTCTATAAGGACGGTCTCATTTACAGGGACAAATATATCATCAACTGGTGCCCCCGGTGTCAGACGGCCCTGTCGGATCTGGAAGTCGAACACGAGGAGATCCCTGCAAAGCTCTACCACCTCGTCTACCCCTTCGAGGGGTTGGAAGGCGGTATCGTCGTGGTCACGACGCGGCCGGAGACCATCATGGGAGACACCGCTGTCGCCGTGAACCCCAATGATACCAGATACAGGGATGTGGTAGGCAAACGAGTCGTTCTCCCTGTGGTAAAGCGCCGGATCCCCATTATCGCCGACGGGTTTGTGGATCCGGAATTCGGTTCGGGGGCTCTCAAGATAACGCCTGCTCATGATCCCCACGACTTTGAGATAGGATTGAGACACGGCCTTGAGATGGTGAAGGTCATCGATGACGACGGGCGAATGAACAGGGAAGCAGGCCCGTACCGCGGGATGGACCGATTTGCCTGCCGGGAGAGGATCGTCGAAGACCTTGTGAGACAGGGAGTGCTCATCAAGACCGAGGACTACCATCACAGCGTGGGGCACTGCCAGCGCTGCAAGACCATCGTGGAACCTATGGTCTCCACTCAATGGTTCGTGAGGATTAGACCCTTGGCTGAAAAGGCCATACAAGCAGTACAACAGGGTAGGACCAGAATCATCCCTTCCATGTGGGAAAAGACCTATTTTGAATGGATGGAGAATATCAAGGACTGGTGCATTTCGCGCCAGATCTGGTGGGGACACCGAATCCCCGCGTGGTACTGCGATCAATGCGGTGGGATCACCGTCTCAAAGACGGCTCCTGCGTCCTGTAACGTCTGCGGGGGCAGCGGGTTTAGAGCTGAGACCGACGTGCTCGATACCTGGTTCAGTTCCGCCCTATGGCCCTTTTCAACCCTGGGATGGCCTCAAAGAACCAAAGCCCTTGAGGTCTTCTATCCTACCTCTACGCTGGTTACGGGATTCGACATCCTCTTTTTCTGGGTGGCCCGGATGATGATGATGGGTTTGAGGTTCATGGGGGACGTTCCATTCAGGGACGTATACATTCACGCCCTGGTTCGTGATTTCAAGGGCCAGAAGATGAGCAAATCCAAGGGAAACGTGGTCGATCCCCTGGTGATGATGGAACGGTATGGAACCGATGCGTTCCGTTTTACGCTGGCCGCCCTTGCAGCCCAGGGGAGGGATATCATCCTGGCAGAGGAGAGGATAGAGGGATACCGTCATTTTGCCAACAAGATCTGGAATGCGTCGCGTTTCTGCCTCATGAATCTGAAAGACTGGCAACCGTCCGGTGAGTTACCCATACCGGAGAGTATTTCCGACCGCTGGATCTTGAGCCGTCTCGATCGGGTGATCGGAGAAGAGGTAAGGGGGCTTGAGGAATACCGTTTCAACGATGCTGCCCAGAGAATCTACCGGTTTGTATGGCACGAGTTCTGCGACTGGTATCTCGAGATGATCAAGCCCGTTCTATATGGAGACTCCGTGGACGGCGAGAGGGAAAGGACCCGAACCGTTCTCTCCCATGTGCTCGAGGTGATTCTCAAACTCCTTCATCCCTTCATGCCTTTTATCACCGAGGAGATCTGGCAGCGTATGTTCTGGACCGAGGGGAGCATCATGGTGGCAGAATTCCCAAAGCCAGATGCGAGCCGGACAGACCCTGCCGCGGAGAGGGAGATAGGTTGGGTCAGAGAGGCTGTTTCTGCGATCCGTAACATGAGGGGTGAATTCCTGGTTCCCCCCTCAGAGAGGGTACGGGCCGTTGTGGTGCCCAGTACGGCCGAGGGAAAGGAACTGCTGGAACGCAACCGCGGGCTTGTCGAAAACCTCGCTCGCACGAGCGAACTGGAGATCACCCTTGAAAGAACTCCTCCCAGAAGGGCGCTTACCGCCGTGACGGGAAGCCTCGAGGTGTTCATGCCCCTGGACCGGATTCGCGTGATGGAGGAGAGGAGGAGGCTGGAAAAAGAAATAGAGAGGGTCGACAGGGATCTGATGTCGGTCCGAGGGAAGCTCTCCAACCGCGCCTTTCGTTCCAAGGCCCCCAGAGCGGTTGTAGACAAGGAGGAGGCAAAGGAGCAGGAACTGGGTAGGAGAAGAGAGAGGCTTGAGGAGGGGCTACGGAGGCTCGAAGATCTCGACTGATCCTTGGTACGAGGTGTGCGGGAGGTGCAATGCCCTCCGATGAGAAGTCGGAGGATTCTCTGACCGGTTGATCGACCGTTTTGGACAGAGAGTCAAGTGCGGGCCAGGTGGAATCACCGTCCCGGATATTGCTATCCTTGATGGATGCCGGGCCTGTAACCGGTGCCAAGGAGTTGGGCACGCGTTTTCGTGAAGGATGGGGTTTTCTTGGTTCCAGGAAGTATCATCTGAGTTCCGGTGGGCCAGGAGTGGGCTGGCTCATGATTGAGGCGGGGGAGATGGACAGGGACAGGATCTCAAGAGAAGAGGTGCGGTACTTGGCGGGGCTGGCGCGATTGAGGCTGTCAGAGGGAGAGACCGAAACGTTTGCGGTTCAGCTCAACAGGATTCTCTCCTACATGGAGAAACTGAACGAGCTCGATACCTCCCGTGTGGAGCCCATGTCCCATGTGGTCGGCATGTCGAATGCCTTCAGAGAGGATGCGGTCCAGGAGTCCTTTTCCCAGGAGGAAGCTTTGCAGAACGCCCCGGAAAGAGAGGGGGGGTTTTTCAAGGTTCCCAGGATCGTTAAGGGATGATGAGGAAAGATGCCATGGAACTCCGCGGACTCACTATCCATGCGCTCAGGGAGATGCTTGTCCGGAGAGAGGTTTCGTCCGTCGAGGTGGTTCAGGCCTTTTTCCGGCGGATCGAAAAGATCGATCCCCAGATTCATGCCTATTTGGTTGTTGCAAGAAAGGAGGCCCTTGAACAGGCCAGGAGGGCCGATGAGGCGATCGAGAGTGGAGGGGATCTCCCGGCTCTTTGCGGAGTCCCCCTCGCGATCAAGGACATTCTCTGTACCAGGGGTATAAGGACGACCTGCGGCTCAGCGATTCTTGCCGACTACATCCCGCCGTATGACGCCACGGTCGTTCAGAGACTGAAGGCCCAGGGAGCGGTGATTCTCGGAAAGGTAAACATGGATGAGTTTGCCATGGGGTCTTCCACGGAGAACTCTTGTTTCGGACCTACGAGGAATCCCTGGTCGCTGGAACGCGTGCCGGGGGGATCGAGTGGCGGGTGCGCAGCGGCCGTGGCTGCGGATACCTGCGCTGGCGCCATTGGATCGGACACGGGGGGTTCTATCCGGGAACCAGCTTCATTCTGCGGGGTTGTAGGACTGAAGCCGACATACGGAAGAGTTTCCAGGTATGGTCTCGTGGCATTCGCTTCATCCCTCGATCAGGTCGGCCCCATGACAAAGGATGTGGAAGATGCTGCCATCCTGCTGAAAGCGATCTGCGGGTTTGATCCCAGGGATTCCACGTCGGCAAAGGTTGAGGTCCCGGATTTCAGACGGTCCCTCGTAAGGGATGTGAAGGGGCTCCGCCTCGGTATCCCCAAGGAGTATTTCATAGAGGGGATGGACCCGGACGTTGAAAGGGTCCTTGACAAAACCATCGGACTTTTCGAGGAGCTGGGGGCGAGGTGCACCACCATTTCCCTTCCCCATACAGCCTATGCTCAGGCTGCTTACTACATCATCAGTACTGCTGAGGCCAGTTCGAATCTGGCCAGATACGATGGGGTGAAGTATGGCCACAGGTGTCAGGGGTATGGAGGGATCATCGACATGTACGAGAAGACCCGAACCGAGGGGTTTGGCGCGGAAGTCAAACGGAGGATCATGTTGGGAACCTATGCGCTCTCGGCGGGCTACTACGACGCATACTACAGAAAGGCGACACAGGTCAGGAGGCTGGTGAAGCAGGACTTCGACGATGCATTCGAAGTCGTGGACGTGATTCTGGCGCCCACCTGTCCGACGCCCGCCTTCCCTATCGGAGAGAAGACAGAAGACCCCCTCCAGATGTACCTGATGGATGTTTTTACGATCCCCGTCAATATGGCGGGCATCCCCGGCATTTCTATTCCCTGCGGTTTCAGCCGAGACAGGCTTCCCATCGGCCTTCAGCTCTTGGGGAGGAGCTTTGACGAGAAGACTCTTCTCCAAACCGCCTATACCTTTGAACAGGAGACAGGGGTCTACCTGGAGAGACCGCCCATTGATTGAATCGTCACCGACTCCATGACTACCTGCCTCTATGGCCAGGGGCATGATGGCCCTTTAGGGGAGCGGAGACCCGAGGGCTGAAGGGCCGGTTTCATATTCTTTTTGTTGAGGAGGAGAAAATGTCGGCTGAGAAGAATCTGGATGAACTATGCATCAATACCATCAGGACCCTTGCCATGGATGCCGTTGAGAAGGCAAAATCAGGACACCCGGGAACACCCATGGCCCTTGCTCCCGCCGCCTACGTGCTTTTTACGGAGTTCATGAGACACAACCCCGAAAACCCCCTGTGGCCTGACAGAGATCGATTCATACTCTCTGCCGGCCACGCGTCCATGCTCCTCTATAGCCTGCTCTTTCTGGCTGGGTATGATCTTTCCCTGGACGACCTCCGGAACTTCCGGCAGTGGGGGAGTAAGACGCCGGGGCACCCGGAGCACAGCCCCCGCGTGGGGATCGAGACTACCACAGGGCCTCTCGGCCAGGGTTTTGGCAACGGTGTGGGTATGGCTCTGGCAGAGAGGCATCTGGCAGCCCGCTTCAACCGGCCGGGCCATGAAATCGTGAGCCACTGGGTTTACGTCCTGTGCAGCGACGGCGATCTCATGGAGGGTCTGACTTCAGAAGCCGCCTCCCTGGCCGGCCATCTGGGACTTTCGAGGTTGGTTTACCTTTATGACGATAACAGCATTACCATCGAAGGAAAGACATCCCTGGCTTTCTCGGAGGATGTGGCAAAACGCTTCGAAGCCTATGGATGGCAGGTCCAGCACGTGGAGGACGGCAACGACCTCGATGCTATCCGGACTTCCCTCGAGGCCGCCAGGGATGATCAGGAACGGCCCTCTTTGATCATACTGAGAACCCACATCGCTTACGGGAGTCCGAACAAGCAAGACACGGCCGCTGCTCACGGAGCCCCTCTCGGGGCCGACGAGATACGCCTGACAAAAGAAAACCTTGGATGGCCCGCAGAGGAGGAGTTTTTCGTTCCCGATGAGGCCCTTCGACATTTCCGCCAGCGTGTCGGCGAGAGGAAACGTGCAGAAATTGATTGGCAGGAGGCTTTTTCCTCTTATAGCAGGGCCTTTCCGGATCTGGCTTCACAATGGCAACGTGTCATGGAGAGAAACCTCCCCCCGCAATGGGACCGGGACATCCCTGATTTCACGCCGGACCAGAGTCCTATGGCTACCCGGGTCGCCTCTGGAAGAGTTCTCAACAGCTTGGCGCCTCGTATTACCGAGTTGATAGGGGGATCGGCGGATCTGGCCCCCTCCAACAACACCTACCTCGAGGGCGAAGGCGACTTCGAAAGGGAGAGCTTCCAGAACCGGAATCTTCACTTCGGTATCCGGGAGCACGCCATGGGAGCGGTCCTTTCCGGCATGGCGCTCCACGGGGGGGTTCGACCTTTCGGAGGAACGTTCCTGGTCTTCTCAGACTATCTCAGGCCCTCCATAAGGCTTGCGTGTATGATGAGGCTTCCGGTCGTCTACGTCTTCACCCATGACAGCATCGGGGTTGGGGAGGACGGGCCCACCCACCAGCCCATCGAGCACCTCGCCTCCCTGAGGGCGATCCCGTTCATGACCACGATACGCCCAGCGGACGCCAATGAAACCGCCGTGGCCTGGCGTGTGGCTTTGGAACGGAGAAGCGGCCCGGTTGCCATCGTTCTTAGCCGCCAAGGGCTCCCCATCCTGGATCGTTCGGTTTACCCCCCTGCCGACGAACTTCGAAAGGGGGGCTACGTGTTGGGCCGGGAGAAGGGAGAACTGGAGGCCATCCTGATCGCGACCGGATCAGAGGTCTCCCTGGCCCTTGAAGCATGGAAGAGACTCTCCCATGAGGGACTCGGAGTGAGGATGGTTAACATGCCGAGCTGGGAGCTCTTTGAGGCCCAAGACGAGCATTACAGACAGGCCGTGCTGCCCCCTGAGATCAAGCCTCGCCTGGCTGTTGAGGCGGCCTCTCCGTTTGGCTGGGAGCGTTATGTGGGACTCGAAGGGGAGGTGATGGGCATAGACAGGTTCGGAGCTTCAGCACCCGGGAAAAGGGTGATGGAGGGATACGGCTTCACCGTAGAGAACATCATGGCCAGGATGAGGGCGATTGTGAGCAGATAGCAACCCGGCGTGGTGTTTGCCCTTGGGGTCTACCCGGCGCCTGTACCGTCACGGTGGAGTATCTCGATCTCCATGAGATCCTCGGCCACCATGGAAGAGGGGAAGATCTTGCGGGCCTCTCTGAGAATCCTTTTCTCTTGCCCGTGGTAGCGAGGCGATATGTGTGTCAGAATCAGGCGTCTTACCCGCGCCTTCGAGGCCAACTCTGCTGCCTCGGTTGTTGTAGAGTGCCCCCTGGCCTTCGCCTTGTCGAGATCCTGAGGCAGAAACATGGCGTCGTGGACGAGAAGATCCGCTCCAGAGGCCGCCCGTAATGTCTCTTTTGAGGGTCTTGAATCGACTGCGTAAACGACCTTGATCCCCGGCCGAGGTTCTCCAAGAACCTCCCATGGGTGAACCTTCCTTCCCCCTTCAAGTTCAACGGTTTGACCCGCTTGGAGTCTCCCCCAAAGGGGCCCCCGGGGTACCCGGAGTCTAAGCGCCTCTTGCACACGAAACCTTCCAGGTCGCTCATTCTCCTCGAAACAATAGCCCAACGTCAGGACGGTGTGGTCCAGGGGGAATGCATGAATCCGGTACTTAGGTGAGACAAGAGCCGGTCCGGACTTGATCTCTCTTACGGCGATCTCAAAGGAGGGTCTGAAATTGAGGTCTTCACAGACATGGCGGATCCAACGGGCCAGACCGATCGGGCCGATCAGTTCCAGGAGCCGGGAACGGCTGCTCTGGGTCATTGTCATCAGAAGACCCGGAAGCCCCAGGACATGATCGCCGTGAAGGTGGGAGATCAGAATCGCCTGGATCGACGCGATGCCGAGACCGGTCTTGAAGATCTGGGTTTGGACCCCTTCGCCGCAATCGAAGAGAAGTACATCTCCTTCCCATCGCATGGCCACGGCGGGATGCTTGCGCTTGGCAGTGGGGATCGTTCCCCCTGTTCCCAAGAAGACAACTTTCATGCGGAGTTTATAGCAGTTTTTGAGGGATTTTGAAATAGGGAATCTCTCTGTTTTCGGAACAGTAGGGCCCATCCGTAGAGAAATCCGTCAAATAGAGCAAAAAAAGAAGAAAATGAGAGAAAACAGGAGAGCACCTCTTGTGGAAAAGGATGTTAACAACAGTGGATTGATCAAACAACAGGCCGAAAGGATTTGGCAAAGCCGATTTTTTCTGGAAGCCCTTGTTCCCCTATCGGCCCGGGCCTGTCCCCCTTGGGGAGGCTCTTTGGCAAAAGGAATGGAGGTGTGGAAAAACCGAGAGCCGCGGTGGAAGAGATTCCCAAAAACCGGGTTTGACATGGTTCCGGCCTCCCCATATAGAGATGGTGAGAAGCTGTTCTACCCTTCTCCTCACGCCCCCGACTCGACAAGGGGGAGGAGTAACCGATTCACAGTGGTTGTCCGCCTTCTGAAGGAATCAACGGAGCGAACCATGAGTAAGCCTTGGGAGACCAAGACAGCAAACAGCCGGGGTGCCTGCTCCCCTGGGAAAGGGGACTTTGGGTTCCGTGGAGTCAGGTCCGCTGAACTCCCGAGAGGAGAGAGAGGGGTGGGGAAACTCTACCGGATTTCCAGCCCACTCAAGTCCGAGGCCAATTCCAGAAGCAGGAGAAAACGTGCGCTAGCGGGACAGATGACGCTCCCGGGGCTGGGTCCTTCCAATCCCTTTCCCATTGGCAATCAGCGGTTTACCTTTGACCGGTTCGTGGTCGGCCCCTGCAACAGGTTTGCCTACCAGGCGGCACGGGCGGTTGCCACGCAGGGCCGGAGCAACTACAGTCCTCTCTACCTTTATGGAGAAAGCGGCCTGGGCAAGAGTCATCTCTCCGGAGCCATTGGTAATTTTATTCGTTCCAACGAGCCCGACACTCGAATAGTCTATGTGACCGCAGAAGAATTCGTCAACGAGATGATATCGGCGATCCGGAGAAACGAGATGTGGGAATTCAAGGAAAAGTACAGGAAACGCTGTGATATTCTTTTCATCGACGGAGTTCATTTCTTCAGTGGAAAGGAGAAGACCCAGGCCGAGGTTTGCCATACGCTCGACCATCTGTACAACTCGGGCAAGAAGGTGGTTGTCACAGGTGCCGTCTCTCCCCACGAGTTGGGTTACATGACAGAGGGTCTCAGGTCTCGCCTGGGGAGCGGCTTGGTTGTCGATATCCAGCCTCCGGACTTTGAAACGCGGAAGAGGATTCTCCGCCACAAGGCGGCCTTTGATGGAGTGGTTCTCCCCGATGAGGTTGTGGAATTTCTGGCCTCCCGCATATCCGGCAGCATTCGTAGACTCGAGGGGTTGTTGATCAATCTCATGGCCAAATCTTCTCTCCTGTTTCGCCCCATCAATCTCGAACTCGCCCAGGAGGTGACGGGTTCTTTCCAGGTGGCCGAGAACAGGCAGATCACCATCGAGTCGATCCAGAAACTCGTGGCCCACCAGTATCACCTCGAGGTGGAGCAGCTCGTCTCTCCTTCCAGAAGGAAGAGCATCTGCCACCCAAGGCAGCTCGCCATGTACCTGTCCCGGAAGTTCACGACCCAGTCTCTGGAGGCCATTGGAAAGGCCTTCTGCAGGGACCATGCCTCTGTGATCCACTCGATCGGAGTCGTGGAAAGGGAGATCCAGGAGAAACCCAAGATCAACCGGGAGCTTGAGTTTCTCGTGGAGAAGCTGAGGCGTCGGGAGAATTGAAACCGGAACAAGAGAACGGGGATGTGCCCCTCTCAGGGGGAGGGGAAGGTGGAGTCGGCATGCCTGGGAATCTGTAATCGAAAAGTCAGGAAGCCCCGGGACCAAGGCCACAGATCAGTGCTTGACGCCACAGGACGCACAGCCCGCCGGAGACGGTGCGCACGAGCTGCAGGGCGAACTCGCGGTGCTTTTGAAGTTGCCTCCCACGGAAAAGGCACAAACCGACATGATACGACTCACCTGACGGGCATCGCACCCGGGACAGGTCGGTTCTTGAGAGTTGGGGAGAACGAGCTTCTCGAATTCCTTCCCGCATTTTTCGCAACGATACTCGTATATGGGCATGGGTTACTCCTTTCAAAAGGGCGAGATCGATTGAAGGTGTCATTTCTGGGATGTCTGCAGTCGTTGAGCCGTTTGATTGGCCCGTAGAGCCATCCCCTTGTTCTGTTCAGCGAGGCTTTCCAGCGCGATTTCACGGCAGACCGCAACGGCCTGATTGAGATAGGTCCGTTTCCCCTTGAATCTGCGATCCACGGAAGAGAGTCTACCGAAATACCAGAGAGCACTCTGGTAGTTGTTGTTGTAGTATGCATCCAATCCCTTTGCATACTTGTAGAGGAATTCCAGCTTCTCATCCTCCAGGGCGAGCCTCTTCGCCTTTTCTAGGATGCGGGCAGCCATATCGTAGTATCCACTCTCCAGATAGCTCAAAGCCGCGATCCGGTGAGCCTGTATGGGCCCCTTGCCGAACATGGAAGCGAAAATCTTCTCCAGGCGTCTCCTTCCGTATACCTTGTCAAAGAGCTTCCTGTTGGTGATCAGATACCGGACAAGGAGCTCATTCTCTCCGTATCCCTCCATGAGTTCGGCCAGTTGATCCAGAGTGTCATCGAAAAGTGCACCTATGTCTGCGATACCGTCCCGGACGCCCTGTTCCGCCCTCATAACGGTCCTCTCGAGCCGTTCCAAAAGGACTTTCCTGTTCAGGGGCTTCTCCATTCGGATGTCACGGTGCTTGGGACGGTAGATCTCGACTTGGTAAAGGTTTTCCCGGAGTTTCATGGCTTCGTGGAAGATAGACCCTACCGCAAGGTCGAAGAGCCTCTCCCCATCGCGACAGGAGGGGACCTTGTTGTTCCGGAAGAGAGCGTGGCAGTTGCCTTTCAGACGGAAAAGAATACTGTCCCCCTTGTCGTCGATCAGGGTCTCGATATGATGAAAACGGAGTTCTCCTTTCCGGTAGAGGGCCCTTATCTCCCTGTAGGTCACGGCAGCCTGGAGAAAATCGCCGACGATCTCGACGTTCTGTTGTTTCTTTCTCCGATCTAGTGCTCTGGTTTTGTTGGGATTCATACACAGAAAAAATATGATTCCCTCCATTCTTTGTCAACCGAGACTTATCAGAGGGGTTCCCCCATTTCTCGGAAGACATGTCCTGGGGTGTCTTGGTTTCTAAGGATATTTCTTGATTCTCAAGGGGAAACCCCTTGTTCCCAGGCTCCTGAGCTCACGCGGTGACTCTCTCGAGTCTCGCGGGTGGGCAGTTCCTGCCCCTTCCCCACGAACACGACCCACGAGTCACGAACACGACCCACGAACACGAATCACGAATCACGAACACGACCCACGAACACGAATCACGAACACGAATCACGAACACGAATCACGAACACGACCCACGAATCTCGGTCAGGGATAGCCGTCTTCTCCCAATGCCGGCAAACTCGAAAAAAGAGTTGACTCAGGAGGCGCTATCCAGATAGATTTAGGTAGTTCAGATCCCAAGCACACGGCAAAAGATAGGGCAAGAGGGGAGGAAGGGAATATGACAGTCAGGGTCGGTATCAATGGTTTCGGAAGAATAGGGCGCCTCGTTTTCCGAGCAGCGGCAGCCAGTAGAGACTTGGAGATCATCGCGGTCAACGATCTGACCGATGCAGAGACCCTCGGCCATCTGCTCAAGTACGATTCGACCTACGGACATTATCAAGGCAAGATTGAGACCAAGGGAGGGGCCATCGTAGTGGACGGACACGAGGTCAAGGTCCTGGCCGTCAGAGAGCCGAAGAAGCTGCCCTGGAAGGACCTTGGAGTGGAGGTAGTCTTGGAGAGTACGGGACGCTTCCGGGACAGGGAGAGTGCTTCCAAGCATCTCGAGGCAGGGGCGAAGAAGGTTGTAATCTCGGCCCCGGCCAAGGATCCGGACAAGACATTGGTCTTGGGGGTCAACGAAAAGGAGTATGACCGCGAGGCACATCACATTCTATCCATGGGGTCCTGTACGACCAACTGCCTGGCGCCCATCGCCAAAGTGCTCAATGACGAGTTCGGCATCGAGCATGGGCTTATGACGACGGCCCATGCCTACACCAACGACCAGGTGATCCTCGATTTCCCCCACAAAGACCTGCGTAGGGCCAGGGCTGCGGGTCTATCCATGATTCCTACGACAACCGGAGCCGCGGTTGCAATCTCCCTTGTCATCCCGGAACTCAAGGGCAGGCTCGACGGAATGGCGATACGCGTGCCCACTCCCACGGTCTCGGTTGTAGACCTGGTCTGCAGCCTCAAGACCTCTGTTACGGTCGATTCTGTAAACGGGGCTTTCAGGAAATACGCCGACGGGTCGATGAAGGGGATTCTCGCGGTCAGCGACGAACCCCTCGTCTCGAGGGACTACACCGGAAGTACTTACTCATCCATTGTGGATGCCCTCTCCACGAAGGTGGTGGGGGGAAATCTCGTCAAGGTGATCTCGTGGTACGACAACGAGTGGGGCTTCTCGACCCGGATGGCCGAGTTTCTGGCCTACATCTCGATGTGATGGGAGAGAAGAATGGATGGGACCATCAAGTTCATCGATCAGATCGACCTGCAGGGGAAGCGGGTCTTCATCAGGGTGGATTTCAACGTCCCCTTGAAGGAACGCGAGGTGTCGGATGATACCCGTATCCTTGCAGCTCTTCCCACTATCCGATATGCTCTGGACAACGGTGCGGCCCTTCTGGTGCTGGCCTCACACCTAGGGAGACCCAAGGGGAAGCGGGATCCCGGATTGAGCCTCCTTCCCGTAAGCAGGCGGCTTTCCAAGCTTCTCGGTGAGGACGTGATCCAAGGGGAAGACTGTGTGGGAGAGAGGGTGGAAAGGCAGATCGAGGCGATGGGGGAGCGTCGGGTGATCCTCCTGGAAAACCTGAGGTTTCACCCGGAGGAGGAGGCAAACGATGAGACCTTTGCCAGGGCTCTGGCTTCTCTGGCAGAGGTATACATAAACGACGCCTTCGGAGCCGCCCATCGGGCCCACGCTTCCACGGTGGGCATGGTGCGCTATTTCGGCACAAAGGGTGCCGGGTTCTTGATGAAGAGGGAGATCGAGTATCTCGAGCGGGTCCTCGTGTCTCCCGAGGCGCCCTTTGTAGCCGTTCTCGGGGGGGCGAAAGTTTCTGACAAGATCGGGGTAATCCAAAATCTTCTGGGCAGGGCCTCCGTCTTTCTGATAGGCGGGGCTATGGCGTATACTTTTATCCGGGCGGGAGGCGGAAAAACAGGAAGATCGAAGGTGGAGGATGAGAGAATCGAGCTGGCCCGTGAGACTCTTGCAGAGTCCAAAGCCAGAGGCGCCACACTGCTTCTGCCGGTCGATCATGTCGTGGCTGAAAGGATAGATCCCCAGGCGAAGTGGAAGGTGGTCGCCACAGAGGATTTTCCTCCAGACTGGATAGGGGTCGACATCGGCCCTGAGACGGTACGGCTGTACTCGGAAAAGATCGAAACGGCCAGGACCATTGTCTGGAACGGTCCTATGGGTATCTTTGAGATGGAACCCTTCAGCCGCGGGACCCGTGGCATTGCGGAGGCGGTCGCCCGGTCCAAAGCTCTGAGTTTAGTCGGCGGAGGGGATAGTGTAGCGGCGGTGAAGATGATGGGGCTGTCTCAAGGGATAAGTCACATTTCGACAGGAGGAGGGGCCTCCCTGGAGTTTCTCGAGGGGAAGAGGTTGCCGGGGATCGAGGCACTGAGGGATGTCTCACCATGACCGGATCGGTGAGGTAGGACGGGGGATCAGCCTTATGCGGAAGCCAATTGTGGTGGGAAACTGGAAGATGAACAAGACGGTCCAGGAGGCCGTGAACCTGGTACAGGAGTTAAAACGGCTGATAGGTGAGAGAGATGACGTGGACCTCGCCGTGGCCCCTCCCTTTACCGCCCTTCTACCGGTGGGTCGTGAGATTCAGGGAACCTGTATCTCCCTTTCGGCTCAGGACGTCTTTTGGGAAAAGGAAGGGGCCTTCACGGGTGAGGTTTCCGTGACCATGTTGAGGGATGTGGGTTGTCGGTACGTCATACTGGGGCACTCCGAGCGCCGCCTGTACTTCTGCGAGACCGACGAGTCGGTGAACAGGAAGATCCGGGCCGCTTTGGCGGGGGGACTGGAACCGATCGTGTGTGTGGGCGAATCCCTTGAGCAGAGGGAATCCGGGAGAGCCTCCTCGGTCGTCGAGGGTCAGGTCAGGGCCTGTCTTGAGGGGATACCTCAAGAGAGCATGCCTGCCGTTGTGCTGGCCTATGAGCCTGTATGGGCAATCGGTACAGGCAAGACGGCCACCGCGCAGCAGGCTGAGGAGATGCATGGCCGGATCAGATCCGTTCTCCGGGAGATGTTCGGCGAGAAGACGGCCGAGAGCACCAGAATCCAGTACGGCGGCAGTGTGAAACCGGAAAACATAGCAGAACTCATGGAGCAGCCCGATATCGACGGTGCCCTCGTCGGCGGGGCGAGTCTCGAGGCGGATTCCTTTTCAAGAATTGTTAAATTCGAAAAAAAGTGATAAACTCAGGGGGAGATTTGGAGAGGAGAGCTTCGGATGTTCCCTTCTTTTGTCCTCATTGTCCACATAATTGTCTGTTTGGCCCTCATCCTGATCATTCTCCTTCAATCGGGGAAGGGCGCCGAGATGGGGGCGGCTTTCGGGGGTTCGAGCCAGACTCTGTTCGGGAGCCCGGGTGCGGCGGGGTTTCTCACCAAGATCACGACAGTGGCTGCGGTCGTGTTCATGCTGACATCCCTTCTGCTTGCCTTTTGGTCCATTCCCCAAAGGGTGAAGCTGACCCCCACCAGACAGCCGGTCTCCGAGGAGAGGGCTCCGGCTAAGGGGGAAACGACTCCGGCGAGGACGCCCGAGTGACGGCGGCCTTGCCTGCCGGGACAAACGGGAAAGGCTCACAGGGAAGAACGTGAAGAGCCGAAGTGGTGGAACTGGTAGACACGCCATCTTGAGGGGGTGGTGGGCGACAGCCTGTGGGGGTTCGAGTCCCCCCTTCGGCATTACGAACCATCAGGAAGCCGCCTGTTTCTTGAGCTCCATGCCGTTCGTCACCAATCTTCGGATGTCGTTGATCCTGAAGGGTTTTGCGATGAAGAGGTCAACCCCCGCGTTTCGCATCTTGTGAGGGTCGACATCGAGGCCCCAGCCTGTGATAATGGCGACGGGGGTCGCGGGATTGAGTTCCTTGATCTCTTTGGCAAGCTGCCAGCCCGACATTCCCGGCATTCCGAGATCGGTGAGGACCATGTCGAATCGGTTGGTTTTGAAGGCCTCTAGCCCCTGTTTCCCGCTTTCCGCTATGGTCACCCTGTGACCTTCTTGGGAGAGGATTTCGCGAAGGCTGTTGCGAATCTCGGGTTCGTCATCGATGACGAGAATGGCGGCCTTCTTCCCCCCACTCGGGACCTCTTCTTGGATGTTCTTTGGCTGGAATTTTTCTGCAATTGGAAGCTTCACGCAGAATGCCGCCCCTTTTGTTCTCCCGTTGGCGACGAATATTTCTCCCCCGTGGCGCTCCACGATCCTGTAAGAGACACTGAGGCCAAGGCCGCTGCTTTTGGGACCCTTGGTAGTGAAAAAGGGATCGAATATTTTTTTTCTTGTGGCCTTTGTGAGCCCTATCCCGGTGTCTGTCACCCAGATGCTGGTGAAATGACCGTCGGTTTCCGTTCTTATGGTCAATTCTCCGCCTCCGGGCATGGCGTCGAATGCGTTGATCACGAGATTGATCAGAACCTCCCGGAGTTCAGACGGAATACCGGCGACCGGCCGGTTGGCTTTCAGTTCTTGTTTGATGGTGTATTTTATTCCCTTCGATTCAGCCTCGTCTTTCCACCGGGGACGGGTAAGCTCAATCACTTCTTTAACGAGTTGGTTGAGTCTCACTTGGACAAAATCCCTCTCAGGCTTTGTCCGGGTGAACTCCTGAATCCTGCGGACCGTCTCGGCCGCGTCGGTGGCAGCCCGATCGATGACCTCAAGGCCGTTGAGAAGGTGTTTCGTGGAACTCCTCCTCTCCTTCCTCCCATGGGTGGTGAGGTAGAGTTTCATGAGTTCGGCCCTACCGAGGATAGCGGCCAGGAAGTTGTTGAAATCATGGGCAACGCCACCGGCCATCTCTCCCAGAGCCTTGAGTTTCTCGGCTTGGACGAACCTGTCTTCCATCTCCTTTCTTTCGGTAATATCGTGACCGATCGCAATGGTACCGAGGGTCTTGCCGGCAGAGTCGAGGATAGGCTTGTTGGACCAGGAAACCCACACTTTCCGGCCGTCCTTTGTGATATTCACATTCTCATTGACCTGATACTTAGCCGGATTTCTGGGGATGTCCAGGATCATCTCTTTCAGCTCAGGGGGCACTATGGTGCCTACCACGTTCCTGCCCATAATCTCACTTGCCGTGAATCCGAAAAACCTCTGGGCATATTCATTGAAGAACGTTATGTTGCCTTCCAGGTCCATTTTGATGATGATGCTGTTTGCGTGTTCCACCAGCTCCCTGTACTTCTGTTCAGATTCGATGAGAGCCTTCTCGGCCTCGACTCTTTCGGTGATATCGATGGCCATTTCGTACCGAACCATCCGGCCGTCCGGCCAGCGGATAGCCCTGTCGATGCACCGGTAGTGGCGGCCGTTCTTCCGGTTTTTGAACTCCGAGATGTAGGACTTTCCGAGATTCTCACCGAAGATCCTGTTGTTGGTACAGAAGTCACACGGCCGGGTCTTGCCGTGAAGAGCCCGGAAGCACTTCCTTCCCACGATTCCATGTCCGAATCTGTTCATCGCCGCCTTGTTTGCGAAGAGCAGCTCGTATGAGTTGGGATCCGATACGTAGATGATCTCGTCGATGCTGTCGAGGATGGACAGGAACTGGCGTCTCTCGGCATCGAGGGCATCCTCCATGTGCTTCCGGTCCGTGATATCACGTCCGGTTGCCAGGACCGCAGAGACATTTCCATAGTGATCGAATATGGGGCTCAGGGTCATGGAGAACCAGAGGGTTTTCCCACCCCAAGACAGGGAACTCTCATAGTCGACTGGCTGGGCCTTCTCAAAGACCCCTGCGCTCTTCTCCCAGAGCACATCTGCCACGTGGGACGGGAGTAGTTCGTCCACCCTCCGGCCGATCAGCTCGGAAGGATCTGTATCGTTCTTTTCTTTTCCCCAGAAAAAGGAGAGACATTTGCCCTCGCGATCGACAACGAAGATGAGGTCCTGCATGGCCTGGAGGATCGCCTGTAGATGCTGTTTGGACTGGCTCAAGGCCTCTTCTGTTTTCTTCCTGTTGCTGATGTCCCTGGTAATCTCAACGACGGAATAGACGGAACCGTCCTCGTCGAACATGGGGGAGGAGGTAATCTCCCAGGTTATTCCGCCGGGGTTCCCGATTTCAGCGGTGTGGATCTTCCCGTCTTCGAAGGTCTTCACCGCAGGGCACCAGCTGCACGTTTGCCTCATGCCGTGATACACCCAGTGGCAGGCCTGCCCGATGATCGCCTGGCCGAAAAGCCTCTTCATTATAGAGTTGGTGTAAGAGATTCTCAGGTCGCGGGTGATGACGGATATTCCGTCCCCGATGCCCTCGAAGATCGCTCTCAGCTTGTCCCTTTCCTCCTTGACTGTCCTCTCGAGATGCTTTTTCTGAGAGAGTTCCACGTGAGTCCCCCCGAGTTTTCGACAAGTCACAGAGGCGCCTGCAAATCGGATACCATAACTAGTCTCCCGGTACGGCCCTTGTGGACGGAATCCGTACCCCATGGCGGATATTGTGGCGATAGGACTTTGACATCTCTCGTCAAGGCATTGACAATAAGAGGAAAAGAGTCAAGGATTGATCACCCCTTGTTCTGACAGGAGGTTGCCGGGGAATCCGGGCTTTGATTCCTCCTGTGGAGATCGAACTCGAAGGAAGGCGTCCGACCCGAGAGACCCGGTTCTCCAGAAAGGGGAGCCAGAGGACCCTGGAGCAGCAAGGGGTTCCCCTTGAGAATCGAGAAACATCCTCGAGAATCAAGAGACCTCGAAGGAAGTGTGCCAAAGGACGGGAGAACTCCTTTGATGCAACGAGTTGACAAAGGGCGGGTTTTCACATATCCTGCTCAGCGAGGCTCCAAAGTCGCGGTGGCCTTTGGTTCCCAGGGATTGGGGAGAGATCGCCTTCGGATAGCCGAAGGGGGTTTA
>JAFDHF010000047.1 GCA_019308905.1 Deltaproteobacteria bacterium | reverse complement strand
CGTCCACTGGGCCTCCAGGATCCGGCCCTGGCTCGATCAGGGTAGATCGGTCTATGCCTTTTTCAACAATGATGCGCACGGGTACGCCGTGGAAAACGCCCGCCGCCTCGGTCAGATCCTTGAGGAGGGGTGAGCTATCAAGGGTTGCACAAGGCAACTGCCATGAGGAAGTTCTAAAATCCCTCATCGCCGGGTTCGGTAATCGACAAGGGAAGCGCTCCCCATAATGCGATGAATCGCCGTAAGGCCGGAAATCCCGAGGTCTTGACCCGTTCCGGGAAAGACGGTACTTTTACCTGGGCCGGATGACACGGATTTCGCTTATCCTTTTTCACGCGAGACGGAAGTGGGTCGAGATCCGCTATCCAAGCGGTTCTCCATGGGTTGTTGATGGATGATTCCAGAAAAGGGGATGAACTCTTTTCCTTTCTGAAACAGTGTGAACTCTTTTCCTCTCTTCCTGACCGAGTCCTGGCAAGAATCTTGGAGAAGTGCACCTTTGAGACCTACGGACCGGGTTCTGTGATCTTCCGGGTGGGTGATCCGGCCGATAAGGTCTATGTGATTCGATCGGGCGTGGTTGAGATCTGCCGGGAGGATCGGGACAGAGCCAAACCAGAGATCGTGGCTTACCTGGGGGAGCGGGAAATACTGGGAGAGATGTCGATCCTCACCGGATCCCCGCGCGGCTCTCTCGCTCGTGTGCCTGAAAGGGCCGTGCTTCTGACCCTGACGCGGGACGCCTTTGTCGGGCTCCTGGAGACCGTTCCGCTGCTGGCGATTCGCCTTGCCACTTTGCTTGCAGAGAGGCTCGAGGCGTGGATCAGGAAGGAGAGACTCCATATCAAAGGACAGGAGCTTTCCGGAAGTCTCGAGTATTTTGATTCTTCCACGCTGATTCAGACCCTTGCGGACAGTGACCGGACAGGGCTCCTGACCATTATGGACGGGCAGAAGGAGACCGTGGCGGAGATCTATATCGAGGGAGGGGAAGTCTGCTCCGCGCGGATGGGGCACCTGGCCGGTACTGAGGCCTTCTACCAGCTCTTCCAATCTGAGGAGGGCAAATCCTTTACCTTCAAAGTGGGAGCAATCAAGGAGGTGTCCCCGATTGCCAGGATTCCCCATCGCACCATAGCTGTTCTCCTTGAGGCGAATCGGCTTCAGGACGAACTGAACAGGCTGAAACAGCGGATTCCGGATGCTGAAAGGATCTTCCTGCCAAAGGTCCGAGAGCTTTCCTGGAAGGACGAGGGGACGTTCCCACTGGCAAAAGAGATCTGGGCTTTGATCTGTCAGGGCAAACCCTTGTCCCACATCCTCCAGAAGGTTCCGGTTTCCCACTATTCGATCTATAGAATCGTCGCGGAGATGCTCGATCAGGGGCAGATTGCTCTCTGATCTGTCTGAATTCCAGAGACCGGCGCTTGAGGTGCGAGGCCGGAAAGGCAAAGGTGCTGCTTTTGCAGGACGGGGCGAATCGATCTGTTCCCCGACCGAGGGGATGCCTGTTCTGTACGCCATGTTCATGAAAGATAGCCAGGAGTGCACGGTGAAACTCTATCTCCCCTCTTATGAGACCTGTTTTGTCTGCGGAAAGAAGAACCCGAACGGCCTGAGGTTGTGCTTTTACATCGAGGACGGCCGTGTGACATCGGAGTTCAGCCCGAGGGAGGAGCTCTGTGGGTTTTCTGGGGTTCTCCATGGAGGCATCATCTCCTCGATCATCGATGAGACCCTCTGGTGGTCGTCTGCTGTTGGAGCAGAACGGCTTGTGCTGACCAGGAACCTGAGGCTGACCTACCTCAGGCCCGTTGTTGTCGGGAAGAGTTATCGCGTGGAGGCAGATCCTCCTCAGCCCGAGGGGCGGCATTACCTGTGCCGGGGACGGATCGTGGAGAGAGCCGGAGCCGTTTGTGTGAAGGGAGAAGGGTCCTATTCCCCCCTGAGGTGGGGAAAGAACCGGTATCCCCCCGACCTTCTCGCCTACGTCGACGAGTCGGGAAATCCATTGCCCGAAGAGAGATTCTATCGGTTTCCAATGCCCGGACATCGAGGATCCGGACTCTCCCCTGTTTGACTCGGACCCGGTCCGTCGATCTCGGGGGCTGACCCCAGGCGTGAGGGGGGCGCATGAAGAAGAGGTTCTTTCTCTTTCCGCTGTTTCTTTTGTTTGCCGCCCTAGCGGTATACCTCCTGGTTCAGAACCAGAAGAACACGGAAGAGAACGGCCTCTGGGTTTCGGGCACCATCGAGCTCACGGAGGTGGACTGCGCTTTCAGGATCTCGGGGGTGATCGAGGAACTGAGGTTCGATGAAGGGGACTCTGTGAACCAGGGGGACCTCATAGCCCGCCTCGACGACCGCGAACTCCAGGACCGCCGGAAAAGGGCCGAAGCCTCACTCAAGATGGCCGAAAGCCGCGTATCGCAACTGCTTGTGGCTATCGAGCACCAAAAGAGAACCAGCCAGGGGGTCGTGGCCCAGGCGAAGGCCCAGCTTGCAGCGGCCCAGGCCCACCTCAAGGAGCTTCTCAAGGGGGCTCGCCCTCAGGAGATTGAGGAGTCGAGGGCGGAGGTGAGTCGTGCTCGGAGTCAGTTGGAAAAGGCAAGACTCGAGTGGGAGCGAGCCAGGCGCCTCTTTGCCTCCCAGACCATCTCCAAGCAGCAGTGGGATACGGCCAAGGCAGCTTTTGAGACTGCCAGAGCGCGATACAAGCAGGCCAGAGAAAAGTACAAACTCGTCCGGGAAGGGCCCAGAAAAGAGACCATCGAGGCAGCCCGGAGCAGGGTTGCCGAGGCGAGGGCGGCACTGGAGGTGGCAGAAGCCGCGGGGCTCAAGGTCGAAGAATTGAAGAGAGAACTCGAGACTGCCAGGGCCCAGGTCGAAGTGGCCCGTGCCGATCTCGATCTGGCCGAGACCCTTATCAGCGAGACCAGGCTCTATGCTCCCATATCGGGTGTCGTCCTCTCCAAGAATATGGAAAGGGGCGAGATCGCCCTTCCAGGGTCCTCTGTCTTGACCCTGGGTGATCTGAAAAAGGTCTGGCTCAGGGCTTACATCAACGAGACCGATCTCGGACGGGTCAAGGTGGGACAGGCCGCAGAGGTTTACACAGACACCTATCCTGGCAAGGTCTATGGCGGGCGGATCTCCTTTATCTCGAGTAAGGCCGAGTTCACCCCCAAGCAGATCCAGACCCAGGAGGAGCGGGTCAAGCTTGTCTATCGGATCAAAATCGACATCGATAATCCCCGTATGGAGTTGAAGTCCGGAATGCCGGCCGATGCCAGAATCGCCATGACCAAGGGCGGGAATCAAGTGTCAGAGGGCGACGAGTAGCAATGGCGGCGATCATCGAGACACGCGGCCTCGGTCGTGATTTTGACGGGCTTGCTGCGGTGAAAGACGTCACATTCCACGTGAGTCCGGGTGAGCTCTTCGGGCTGGTGGGCCCTGACGGAGCGGGAAAGACCACGACGATCCGCCTCCTGTGCGGAGTCGTCGAACCCTCCAGGGGGGAAGCCTTTGTGGCCGGGTTCAGCATCCGAACCGAGAGTGAGCAGATCAAGTCCCGGATCGGCTACATGCCCCAGAGGTTTGGTCTCTACGGGGATCTCACGGTCAATGAGAATCTCCATTTCTATGCGGACCTCTACCAAGTGCCCTCCAGGCAGCGGGGCGAGAGACTCCGCCGTCTCCTCGAGTTCAGCCAGCTTGAGCCATTCTCCCGGAGGTTGGTGAGGGACCTCTCGGGAGGGATGAAACAGAAACTGGGGCTTGCCTGCGCGCTGATTCACACGCCGGAGGTTCTCTTCCTCGATGAACCGACCTGTGGGGTCGATCCCGTATCACGCCGGGACCTATGGAGGATTCTCTACGACCTGGCCACACAGGGGGTCACCATTCTAATGTCGACCGCTTACCTCGATGAGGCGGAACGATGCAGCCGGGTGGGCCTCATGTTCCAGGGGGAACTGATGGTCTGTGCACCGCCCTCCTCTATCATGTCGGGCCTACCAGGGGAGGTTTGGCGGATACGATGTGAGGACAACCGCCTGGCCAGGGACAGGATCAGATCCATGGGGAGAGTCACGGCGGATCTGATCGGCGACGCTCTTCACGTGGTCTTTCCCTTTCATGTGGGCGATTCGGACCGCCTGAGAGAAGGCCTGAAACCCGCCGGGGTTCAGATCCTGGAAGCAGAGAGGATACGGCCCTCTCTTGAAGACGCCTTCATGGATCTGGTTCAAAGAAAAAGGCGCGGCATGTCATGAACCGGGGCGAACAGATCCCCTATTCGGTGGAGGTCTCCGATCTGGTCAAGACCTTCGGGTCTTTCACCGCTGTGGACCACATCAGCTTCAGGGTACGCCGCGGGGAGGTGTTCGGCTTCCTGGGGCCTAACGGTGCGGGTAAATCGACGACGATCCGCATGCTTTGCGGCCTGCTCAAGCCCACCTCGGGCCGGGGGCACGTGGAAGGTCTCGATGTGACGACCCAATCCGAGAGGATCAAGGAGATAATCGGATACATGTCTCAGAGGTTCTCCCTTTACGAGGATCTGACAGTGGAAGAGAATATCGACTTCTACAGTGGTCTTTACAGAATTCCTCGGGCCAAGGCACTCGAGAGAAAGGAGTGGGTCCTTGAGATGGCGGGGCTTACAGAGCGTTACAAGAGCCCGACCGCTACCTTGGCGACCGGTTGGAAGCAGCGTCTCGCCCTGGGGTGCGCCATCATCCATGAGCCTCCGGTCCTTTTCCTCGACGAGCCGACCTCAGGGGTGGACCCTCTGTCGAGGAGGCAGTTCTGGGATCTGATCTACACCCTCTCAGAAGGCGGGACCACTGTCTTCGTTACGACCCACTATATGGATGAAGCCGAGAATTGCCATCGCCTGGCCCTGATATATCGAGGAAGACTCTCTGCCGTGGCCACACCACGGGAGCTCAAGGAGAAGACCATGGACCGGACCGTTCTGGTCCTGGAGGGGCCTGGGATCTTTCAATGGATAGACGACATAGAAGAACTGGATTCTTGCGATGAAGTAGCTGTTTTCGGCAACAGTCTTCATATCATAGTTCGCGAGACCGGTGAGGCGATCCGGGAAATCAGGAGGTTCCTGGCCGGCCGCTCAAGTGCAGACTATGTGCTGGAAAAGACCGAACCCTCTCTGGAAGATGTTTTTGTCAGTCTGATCAAGAAACAGGAGGAGGGGGGTTGATCGGAGATAGGGAGGCCGATGAATTTCCTACGTGCAAAGGCCATTGCCGAAAAGGAGATGATCCACATACTCAGGGATCCGAGGAGTCTCCTCATGGCGATTGCCATCCCCTTGCTGCTTCTCTTCCTCTTCGGTTACGCTCTCACCCTGGACGTGGACAACGTACCCCTGGCGGTTTTCGATATGGACGGATCCCAGATGAGTCGGCGGTTCATCGATCGATTCGACAGATCGAAATACTTCTCCCTCCGCCTTATGGCAAAGGACTACCGCCAAATAGAGGCTTCCATAGACAGGGGAGAATGCCTCATGGGGCTCGTGATCCCTCGTGACTTCTCGACCCGCCTCCAATCGGGCCGGCCGGTCTCGGTCCAGGCTTTTGTGGATGGCAGCAACTCTAATACCGCGTCCATCGCTCTCGGTTATGCCTCAACCATTGCAGCCATCTATTCCCAAGAGCACCTCGCGGAAGTGCTGGGCAAGACCCTAAAACCGGTGGATCCCCAGATACGGGTCTGGTTCAACACGGAATTGAAGAGCAGGAACTATATCATTCCAGGTATCATGGTCGTCATAATGATGGTCATCGCGAGTCTTCTCACTTCCCTCACCATTGCGAGGGAATGGGAGAACGGAACCATGGAGCAGCTCATCTCCACGCCTCTACAGCCTGGGGAACTTATCTTGGGGAAGATGACACCGTACTTTTTCATCGGGTTTCTCGACATGCTCCTCTCGGTGGTCATGGGGACGCAACTGTTTCGAGTGCCTCTGAAGGGGAATCCCCTTGTTCTGTTCGCCCTTTCGAGTCTCTTTCTGGTGGGTGGGCTCAGTCTCGGCCTTCTGTACTCGATCCTGGTGAAGAATCAGCTCTTTGCCTATCAGCTTGCCATGCTTACCTCCTTCCTCCCATCCTTCATACTCTCGGATTTTACCTTCCCCATCACGGGAATGCCCCCTGCCGTCCGTCTGCTCACATATCTGGTGCCGGCCCGGTATTTCGTCACCATAGTCAAGGGGATCTTCTTGAAGGGGGTGGGTGTGGAGATTCTATGGATGGAAACGGTTCTGCTCGGTGTATTCGGCGGGACGGTTTTTCTAATTGCCAATATGAGTCTCAAGAAGAGACTCCAGTAAAATACGTAGCGGTCCGGTCGTGGGGGATCTGGCCGAACAGAGGAATCGCGGATCGGTAAAGGGACAGGGACTCAGGGTATGAGCCGGCTCAGGCATATGGTGCGGAAGGAATTCATCCAGGCCTTTCGAGACAAGAGATCCAGAATCCTGCTCTTTTTGCCTCCTGTTATGCAACTATTTCTCTTCGGGTATGCCGTGAACATGGACATTACGAACGTCCGCCTTGGTGTAGTGGACCTGAGCCACAGCCAGCAGAGCAGAGCTCTGATCGAGTCTTTTGACGGTTCGAGGTATTTCAGGGTAATCAGGGTTGTCGAGAATCAACACGAGATCGGGGACCTGCTCGACCACGGAACCGTCCATGCCGTGCTTGTGGTGGGTCGGGATTTTGCCAAGAAGATCAAGAGGGAGGAGAACAACACCGTTCAGCTCATTCTCGACGGCTCTGATTCAAACACAGCCACATTGATCGGCCAGTACGCCACCTCGATAGTCCTACGATACTCGCGGAGCCTCCTGACCGCCTGGCTCGATCACCAGGTAAGTCTCCAACTGCTTAAAGGGAAGGCGGAGGAACTGGGAAGGATCGGGGATGTCTCCCTCCGGGAGCGGGCCTGGTACAACCCAAACCTCAAGAGCCGGTTCTTCTTTGTGCCAGGTGTCATTGCCATGATAGTCATGCTGGTCATCACCCTTCTTACCGCCATGGCCATCGTGAGGGAAAAGGAGATAGGCACGCTCGAGCAACTCATGGTCTCTCCAATCCGTCCGTGGGAGTTGATAGTGGGCAAGTCGATCCCGTTTATTCTCGTCGGGTACGCGGACATGATCCTGGTCACGGTGATGGCTGCCTATTGGTTCAGGGTACCCATTCGCGGCAACCTCGCCCTGCTCTTCCTTTCGACTTCGGTCTACCTGCTCAGCGCATTGGGCACAGGGCTCTTCATATCCACAATCTCCCAGACCCAGCAGCAGGCTATGATGACAAACTTCTTCTTTTTCTCTCCAATGGTTCTCCTGTCAGGATTCGTCTTTCCCATCGCCAACATGCCCAAGGCGGTCCAGTTCATCACATTTGCCAATCCGATGCGCTATTTTCTGGTTATCATCCGGGGAATTTTTCTCAAGGGTATCGGGACTGACGTACTGTGGCCTCATCTGTTCGCCCTGGGTGTGATCGGTCTAACCCTCCTCACGATCAGCACCGTTCGATTCAGGAAAAGGATTGACTGAAGCTCTCCGGCCAAAGGTTGGAGCATTCTGCGATATGTCGTAAGATCTTCAGAAGGTCGGCCGAGGGGTGTAGAGCCCCTTGAGGTAACAGGACGACTCAGTGGGCCTCCCTTAAGCCAGCCCACGATCCCGGGGAACTGCCGGCAGGGCAGAGAATTCCGACGTGGATCCCTCTGTCTCAGCAATCCCGCGGCTCGTCTTTCAGTTCCCTCACTTCGTGTTCGAGACCCGGACAACGTTTGAGGAAGAGCAAGAGGACCTCGAGATCCTTATCCGTCTCTACATAGACTTCACATTGTCTGTCCGTTGCGGGGTCGGAGATTTTCAGGGCGTAACGCATGGGCTCTGATTCCCTCCTTTATGCGACTCCGTTGCCGTGACAGAGAAGACTCCTCTCATTCGTGGGTGAATCGAATGGCCATCCCTTTCAGGTAGAGCGACTCCTCCTCGATGGGGAGAGCCGGTGGATAGGCACGGTATCTCTTCGAGGCTCCGCCGAAAAGGTCGTTTCTCAGGCCGGCTTCTCCAACTGTGGAGATTCTCCGCCCTGTTTCAACGAGAATCACCCCCTGTGCGCCGACCTTGCCGGCGGCCTCGACAAGACGTTTTTCCAGCGAGTCCGGCTCCTCGTCCGGCTCTCCTGAAATGGTCACTTCTCCAATGACCGTATAAGACCGGACAGGACGAGTACGGTACAGTCTGGGGTGTTCAACAGCGGAAAAGGACCGGTCGGTGAAGGGAGTGAATGTGAAATCCTGTGGGCGCCCCCTCGAGGCACATCCCAAACAGATAAGGCCCACACAGAGAACGCCCCATCTCAAGAGGCCGGCAAAGCTCATCACTCTTCCCAATTTCGAAGCTGATTTCCAGCCGTTCGCGATCCAGCCGGCGGTTGGTTCTTTTGGCCCCATCGGCATTCCGTCTCCTAATCACCGAACAGACCGAATTGCTTCCCTCTCACCAAGACCTAGTATCGCTCAATTTACCTCTTTTGTAAACCGTGGCAAGACCCCAGGGTTTGGGACGGTGACCTTCGGTCTGCAAGCATGTGGGTTTGCAACGTTCGGGCACGCTTTTTGCAATCAAAACACCGTGCAATCCCTTCAGAGAGGAAGTCCTATGAAGAAGATCGGACCCCTTGCAGGACTGATCCTGCTTGGCGCTGCCACCTTCGCCCTTGCAGCGGACCTGACCTTTACCGAAGGCAACAACTTCAAGGAGAACGGATCCTTCCTTGTCATGGGTTTTGTCAAAAATACGTCGAACTACACCATGAAGGACATAAAGATCACGATAAAATACTACGACAAGGCGGGTAATTTCCTCCGCTTCGGCACAGCCCCCACCGACCCTCCCGTTCTCGCACCGGGCGAGGAGGCGAGCTACCGGGTTGTCATACCGGAAGACAGCCGGATCGCCGCGATCAAGAAGACCGCCAGATGGACGGTCAAGGAAGAGAACTGAGGGGCTCTCCCAGGGATCGATCATCCCGACGACGGGCCGCGACGGACCTTGGAGACGATTGCGGTTCTTGATCGCCTTTCGAATATTCGAAACCCCCGAGTCCACCGATAGAGGAACAAGAAGAGCCCGCACGCGGCGACAATTTCGAAGTCCCTGAAGCTGCCAAGGAGAACGGAACCGATCAGATCGTGCCATCCCATGTGTCCATGGCTCCAGTTGACACTCAGAGGCCATAAGAAAGAGACCTGTGACTGGGTGAGCAGGGCATCGGCCAGGACATGCGAGAGGGTAACGAGAAAGCCGGTTGCAAATCCGAATCTTGGAGCCTTGGGCCAGAGCCGCCAGGCATTGGCCGCCAGCAGACCGGCCGTCAGCGCGAAGAGGAGGCTGTGTGTGGGCCCTCTATGAAAAGCGTTACCGTTGCCCCGCACGAGGAGGCCGACGAGAATATCGATGTCGGGAAGGTTCGAGAGAACCACCACTCCGGCAAAGACCTTCCACCGGCTGAGAATAGGCTCATCTGAATTACAGACCCCGTAGGTAGTCAAACCGATCGCTGCATGGCCCATGGGTAGCGGCACAGCCAACCTCCAAAGGATCCCTCGGAAAGTAACTGGGACCTCACCTTTATTCACTATCTATTGTATATTTTTCCCGCACGCAATATGAATGCCAGTAGAGCAAGAAACTGCCGATTCCCCGTCATCAGACGGGTTGCCGAGGCAGAGGCATGTCGGCTCGTCGAGAAGGTGGACCCTAACCGCCCGACAATGGAAAACATTTTCATAGAAAATCCAGTATATTTCAATGGCCAGGTCCTGGATTCTCAGAGATTAGGAGGAAACATCCCCGAAAATCGAGAAACTCCACACTCCAAGGAAGATTCCACAAAAGATGGGGAACTCCTGGCGCATCTTGCATTGACTTGCCCTGGTATTCTGTTTTGATAGGGGAAACGGTTGTTTACAGGGCTTGTTGCTCTTTGGGAGTATCGAAGGGGCCGTTTTGAGAAGGGCCAGGGATCGCGGCCAAGAGGTTGGACATGAAAGACCGGCACATAGACGAGGTGGTTCGAATTCTCCGTCAAACGGTGAAACCGTGGGAAGATCCTGCCGTGACTCAGGTTGCCCGGCGCCGGGATCCCTACCAGGTGCTGATCTCCTGCCTCCTCAGCCTGAGGACTCAAGATGAAACCACTGACAGGGCCTCAAAGCGGCTCTTCGCTTTGGCCCGTAGGCCTGAAGAGATGATCAGGCTCTCCCCCGAGGCAATCGAAAAGGCTATCTACCCTGTGGGGTTCTACCGTAACAAGGCAAGAACCATCCTCGAAATCTCGAGAACGCTTATTGAACGGTACGGCGGCCGGGTTCCTGACAGAATCGATGAAATCCTGAGGTTCAAAGGAGTGGGAAGGAAGACCGCAAACCTGGTCATCACCCTGGGCTTCGGTAAGCCCGGGATCTGTGTGGATACACATGTTCACCGCATTACCAACCGCTGGGGCTATGTGGCCACCAAGACGCCGAAGGAGACGGAGTTCGCCCTGAGAGAGAAACTCCCCAAACGTTACTGGATCGAGATCAACGATATGCTGGTCTCCTTTGGCCAGAGGATCTGTCGCCCTGTCAGCCCCAGATGCAGCACCTGCCCTCTCAGTGGCTACTGCGCCCGTGTGGGGGTTGCCAGGAGCCGGTAGCTGAAGGCGGCATCTCTTTCATTGCCGGGGGAGACGGCTGATCTGAAACCTTTGGTCTTCTCTGCCGGGCGGCACGGCTCAGCCTATTTCAGGGCTTCGAGAGGTACAGGGAATTCAGGGGCACGGCCCTCCAAAACCGCGATGATATCCCGGGCCACCATGCTCATCCGGATCATGCCTTCTTCCGTGTGGGCGGCCATGTGTGGGGTCCCCACGAAGCTGTCCTGAGCGAACAAGGGGTTGTCAGCAGGAGCGGGTTCCACTTCGTATACGTCTGATCCAGCACCGGCGATCCAATGTTCTTCGAGGGCTCTCACTACGTCCGACTCCTTCCAGACCGGCCCTCTGGCCATGTTGATCAGGAAGGCTGTAGGCTTCATACGCCTGAGGAGGTGAGCATCGACGAGTCCCCTGGTTTGGTCCAGAAGGGGAAGGTTGATCGAGACGAAATCCGCCTCCGCGAAAAGGGTTTCCGGATCCAAGGGCTTTGCACCGAGTTCTTTTTCCACTCTCGGATAGCGGACCAGATCATGGTAGAGCACGGCCATGCCGAAACCGTAACGACAGATGCGCGCTGTCTGTTGGCCGATTCTCCCGAATCCCATGACGCCCAGGGTCTTACCCCTGAGCTCCTCTCCTATGAGTTCATACCTGGCCTGCCATGTTCCTGCTCGGAGAGCCCTGTCCGCAAGGACCATCTTCTTGGCAAGCATGAGCGCCAGGGCCACGAAGTGTTCGGCCACACTCTCGGTATTGGCATCTGGTGTATATACCACCGTGATCCCACGTTCCCGGGCCGCTTTCAGGTCGATGTTCTCCAGCCCCACTCCGTGTCTCCCGATCACCTTGAGCCGCGGGGCCGACTCGATAACAGGGCGTGACACCGATCCATTTGCCCGGATGACGATGCCGTCTACGTCGCTGGCCTGTCTTATCAGGGCTTCCTCGTCAAAGGAGTCCGCGTAGACAACACGGCATTTCTCCTCCAAGAGCCTTGTCCCCTCGGCATGCATGGGCTCATAGAGAAGCACCTTGAACCGGGAATCCATAGGGTAGTTCCTCACCTTTTTCAGCCTGATCGATCAGTCCGGTGTGGACTTACCGGTTTATCGAGGTCATCATGTGGACCATCAGGGTATTGTGCGAGCCTTCAGGCCTTCCATCCAATCGGAAACCGCTGGGAGAACAACGGCTCCCTCACCCTGGCGGACCGAAATCAGCCCCTGGGCTTCCGCCTTTTTCACGGCCTCCCTGATCGATTGCCTGCTCACCTTCAGTTCTTTTGCCAATAGTCGTTCTAGAAGGTAGCTGCTCCCCTGGTTTCAGTCCTCCAGTGCTGATGAGCGAGATGAGCTGGTCGTAAACCTCATCGTAGATCTTTCTCTTCTTAATCGGGTTGAAGCGGTTGATGGTTTGAGAAGACCTGTTCATGAATCCCGGTCCTTGTTCTATCCGGAGACAATCCCCATCTCTAGAAGGATGTCGTGGAGCTGCCTCCTGTTTTGATCACTCAACGGTTGAATAGGTCTTCTGCAGCGCCCTGCAGGGAGCCCTATCATGGTCAAGGCCTCCTTGATCACTACAGGGAACGACCCCAAGCCGAAGGCCATCCTGAGGGGGGCCAGTTGACGCTGGTAATCTTTCGCCTTTTCATGATCACCTGCTTTGAAGGCCTGATAGATTCCCACAACCAGCCTGGGTGCCACGTTGGAGGTTGCGGCAATCGCCCCTGCCGCCCCATACATAAGGCCGCCGTATATGAGGGTATCCCTTCCCATGATCACCCTGAAATCCGGAGGGCAAAGACGGATCATCTCGGCCACCTGCGTGAGATCTCCGGAGCTGTCTTTGATTCCTGCAAAGTTTGGCAGTTCCCCTGCCAGGCTCGCGAGGGTTTCGGGGGTCAAGCTCACGCCCCCTGTCCTGCCCGGGTTGTTGTAGCACAGGACGGGGATCTCGACCGATTGGCAGATCGCTCTGAAATGCTCACGAAGCTCCTCCTGATTCGGATGAATGAAGAAGGGGGTAATTATGGAGACACAATCTGCGCCGGCCTTTTCCGCGTACTGGGTGAGCGCGATGGATTCTCTCGTGGTGATTGCCCCCGTGTTGGGCATGACAAATACTCTCCCCCCGGCCTCTTCCACGGCGACGTCGATCAATCTCTTCTTCTCTTCGTCGGTCAGGGCAAAGAACTCACCCTGGCTCCCCGCGGGAAAGAGTCCATTCACTCCGCTTTCGATAAGGTAGTTGATTATCTTCCTGAAGGCCGCCTCATCGACGTTTTCGTTCTCATCGAAAGGTGTGACGACGGCCGTGATGATTCCCTCGATCGGCTTTCCCATGAGTTCGCCTACCTCCTGTTAGAGACTAAACTCCTCGCCTTTCGGACACAGTCCATCGCGTCTTTTTCACGGACGCCTGGCCCGTCCCGTCGCCAAAGGGCTAAGCAGTCACCGCGTCTTCTTTGGGCAGAGGACCCACACAAGGTCAGGGTCGAATGGCCTGTCCCCGCTTGAATTGGGGCTGTGACGACTGTAAGTATAAGTCATACCACCTGTTCTCTTATAAGCTGCGGGTATCCCTTTGTCAACACAAAACTCGTGAATGCCTGGATATGGATTGAGGTCGGACCGGCTAGGTCAATACCGGTTACGGAGGGCGTGAGGGGGTTCATGGGACCAACCCGATGAGTTTCGCCTTTCCAACCGGAAAGTACCCGCCCCTGGTTGTCGACATGGCGACAAGCGCTTCTTCGGCAGGCAAGATCAACGACTATCTCAAGAGAGGGGAGGGAATCCCCCAGGGGTGGGCCGTCGACCGGCAAGGAAACCCGACGACCGACCCCCAAATGGCACGGGAGGGTTTCTTGCTTCCCATGGCCGGCCACAAGGGATACGGCCTCGGCCTGGTGGTGGATCTCCTCACCGGGGCTCTCACGGGGTTCTTCTGCGGAAAGGAGGTTCCTCCCCTGGAGGATCTGACAACGCCCTACGGGGCTTCGTTCTTCATGTTTGTCCTCGATCCGGGTTGCTTCGCCGGCACTGAAACCTTCAAAGGGAAAGTAGACAGGTTGATCGACGATTGCGTTACATGCCCCCCAATGAAAGGGTTCCAGAGGGTCTACTTTCCCGGGGAGCTCGAGGCCATGGAAGAGGAAGAACGGTCAAAGAAGGGGATTCCCGTCCACGAAGAAGAGCTCGCTCGTTTTTTCCAGGCTCTCCGAGAGGTCGGGGTCGAGGTCGAAGAGGCCGCTCTCGATTAGTAGTCCCTGAAAGGTCTGGTGTCTGGCTAGTGCTTTCCAGGGTCGAGGGGTACCCCCCGTCTCTCCCAGGTGATATAAGCCTCCAGGGCGATCATCCTGGGATCATAGAGGGGCAGAGGTTCACCCTCCAGGGGGTTTTGAATACACCAGTTGATCATGTCCCGCAAGGTCGCCACTGCGCCCAGCTGCTTCTGAAACTTGGGGTAGGTCTCGGGATGGGTATTGGCGGCATTGGGGTGGCACATGTCACAGGAGACGCTGTTGCTTCCGATGGCGCTGTGGAAGAGCCTTTCCCCTTCCGAGACCACCTGCATGAAAGCGCCCTTCCATTTCTTCAGATCTTTCTCCGTGAATTCGTCGGCCCTCAAGGCTGGGATCATGCCCACTGCCAGGATGATTGCCGACACTACCGGGAAGATAACCTTCCGGCCCATGAGAACCCTCCTTTAGTAATGGGTCTGGGGGGGGATCCGCCTTTGGGGATCCTGATACTCGACATCCACAGGGTGCCCGAGTCTTTCATCGAAACGGACCGTCCTTGAGGTGTTCTCCCACAGTTCATAGTGCTGGGACACATTGCCACCATCGACCGTAACCTGGGACCACCCGGTCGCGTCTCTCTCGTGGAAAGGGTCTGCCCGATTCATGAAAACGGTCATCTTTGGGATCATGTTCGGTTTCTGGGTGTATGCGAGAGGATAGGGCCACGGCCACGCCGTCGACATCCAGGCCTGAAAACCTATGTTTCCGATCTGGTTGTAGAGAATCTGGTGTACATGGCCGTGCAGGACCGTCACGTTCTTGAAAGGTCTCAGGAGGCTCTGGACGATCTCCGCATCCTCGGTCCAAAAGTTCCATGGCTTGAATATCTTGTAAAGGGGCGAGTGAGAGAGAACTATCACCGGTCTGTCGTGGTCAACCTTGGAGAGGTCGTCTCTAAGCCAGTTGATCTGTTCGAGCCCCACCATGAACGGTGAACCCTGTGGATTGTCCAGCCGTGCCATCTGTCTCATACGTTCTTCCGGAGTGGACCAGCGCCTTATCCAGTCTTCGAAGGTGAGAATGCTGTTCAGGGTGACGAAGTGGACCCCCTTGTGATCGAAACTGTAATGGAGCTTGCTTACCTTTTCCTGCCAGTACTTGCCCAGGTCCAGGTAGTAGTCGTGTTCGCCGATTACGAATCTGATGGGCACATCGATCCTGGATAGGATTTCGAGCCCGTGATCGATCTCCTCTTTCTTGCCGAGCTGGGCCAGGTCTCCCCCGAACACTATGAAGTCAGGCTCAGGCCACATCAGCCCTACCTCGGCCACTGCCTGGCGCAGTCCCCTGTCGAAGTTGGTCACAAATTCGGTTCCCCTCACATGGGTAAGATGGGAATCGGAAATGACACCGAAGGTAAATGTTTCCCCCCCTTTGCCCCAGCAGACCTCGACGGCCTTGAGGGGCAACATGGAGGCACCCGTGAAGGCCAAGGCCATTCTCAAAAAGGAGCGTCGGCTCACCGAGTTCTCTTTTTCCATGATTCCCTCCTTGCTCAAGGGCTATCCTTGACCACCCCCTCGGTCTCCATTAGATGCACGTATTCCGGGCTGGTCAGGGATTTCAGGAATTCAATGATATCCCTGATCTCCTCTTCTGTCAGGTTGAGAACCCTGACGCTTCCCAAAAAAGGATTCTTCTCTCCGCCCTTGTTGTAAAGCGCCATCACTTCTTCGAGGCTCTCCAGGCTCCCGTCGTGCATATAGGGCCCTGTTACGGCGATGTTTCGCAGGGTGGGGGTCTTGAACGCGCCTATATCGGATGTCTTAAGAGTGACCACGAAACGGCCAAGCTCAGAGATCTCTGCCTTGGTGAGGATGGATTCATCCAGCTCCCCGCCCTTGTGTTTGGCCATCCTGAATTCTCTGACGATCTCCCGGAGCCTGGGCCTGATCTTCCTGAATCCTACCCCAAGGTTATGGAATTTGTTATCGGTGAACAGGGCATAGTTCGCGCTGATAGTGTGGCATTCCTGACAGCGAGCCTTTCCTTTGTAAAGTTCCAGACCTCTTTTCGCAGACTCGGACAGGGCGCTCTTATCCTCTCCGTACATGTAGCGGTCAAAGGGGGAGTCACCTGAGATGAGGGTCCGCTCAAAGCTGGCAATCGCCTTTACCACGTGGTCGATGGTGATCTGTTCGGCTTCGACATCGAAGACCGCCTTGAAGCGGTCGAGATAGTCCTGATCCTGCTGGATGATCTTAACAACAAACCGGTGGAAATCTTGGGCCCCGCCGAGACCATGCTCCACGGAGTTTACAAAGGGGTCTTTGGCCTGCTCTTCCAGACTCGGACGCCGGCCGTCCCAGAAGAGACTCGTATAATAGGCCGAGTTGACTACCGTGGGCGAATTGCGAGTTCCTTTGAGCCTTCCGATGCCCTCTGCCACGGGCAGACCGTCGGTGAAGGCTTTTGCGGGGTTGTGGCAATGGGCGCAGCTGATCGTTCCGTCCGCGCTGAACCGTCTGTCCTTGAACAGCTTTTCCCCTAACACGACTTTTTCCGCACTTTGTGGATTGTCCTCCGGAACGGGCACGGGCGGCAGGCCGAGGGGAACGGCCTCTTGGCAGAACAGACTGACCGACCAAAGGAGGAGAAACAAGGGCAGAGACAGGGAAATCACGACGGGTCTCATCAGGCGCCTCCTTTTCCCCGATACATCACAAAGTCGCGCTTGGGTACTTATTTCCTGCTTTCCTGCCTACCTGATTCATAGCACACTAGGTAATGATTTTACAATGCCGGGCTGTTGGGAACCGGCTGTCTCCCGACCCTGCCCGGCGCACCGAGCCGAGAGTAGAGTCGATGCGATTGCCCTGGTCATGAGAATCACGAGCTGTCCGTGACCCCCCGATGAGTCGGTTCAAAACACGCGTTCCGTCCCCATATTGCAGGCCAACTCGCACAGGCGGCAGTATCGTATGGGCCCGCTGGCCGTGGCTATGTCCGCCTGCATCTGGCCCTGACAACGCACCCGCAGGTAGAAGCCAGGCTCAAAGGCGTCCCGGGGACAGGCCCGGCGGCAAGGCATATCACAGCCTGAACAGGGATCGAAATCCTCGCGCGGAAGCCTGTGTATCCGGGCATCCACCAGCAGGGCGCGCATGCGTACCCGCGGCCCGAATTCCGGTGTGATCAACAGGTTGTTACGGCCTACGATCCCGATTCCGGCAAGCACGGCGGCGTCTTTCAGGAAAACGCCGCCCTTCTCCACGCGGTAGGGAAGTAACTGCCCGTGAATCCGGTGCTCCTGTTTCAGCCATTCCACAAGCTGTTTCCCCACCTGTTCCAGCCTCAGGTCGCCGGGGCTGGTCGTGTTCGCCTCCCACCAGTCCAGCTCCGGTTCGGACTCGTGATGGACAAGAGCCAAAACCACCAGCGATCGGCCCTCGATCAGCCGGGCGTCCCTACCGGCAAGTTCATAGGAAGGTGCCTTCGCGAGGTCAGAAGCAGCGGCGATCCCTGCGAGGGTAGCCCCGAGCTGCCGGGCTTTTGCCACGATCCTATTGCCCAGGGCCGCCGGATGGGATTCGATCATTTCCTTCCCCTGCAGAAAAGGTGAACATCGAGCTTGAAGCTGTCGTTGCCGTGACTTTCTTTTCTTTTTGACCCTGTACCGGGTTGTTTCAGAAGCGGTCTTTCGAGTCCAGCACATGAGCCTGCTTTGTGGTGGGATGAATATAGGAAAAAAGGAGTTGTCCGTCAACAGAAATATCCCGTCCCATGCAAAGCTGGTTCTTTCTTCTCGAACCCGGTCGTCCGGTTCTCCACGAAGGCCTTATCGTAAAACCCTCGTTGATGATCCCGTGCATCATGCCTACGGCCAATGCCCCACCGGTGCCCGGGCACAGTCGGGCGCGAGGCTTATGGCTCACTGCCCGGCCGAGACAGTACGGAAGTCGGAGAACAGAGAATGCGGAAGCCGGACATCCCGCCTTCATGCCGCTTCCATATTTGAAAGCCTTGACAGAGTAATACGTGCGCCATATGTTGACATCGAAGAGATGGTTTGTAACGGGAACCATAAAGAGAATGCGGGGGTTGAGCTACTCTCGGGCGGCGGGGAATCTTCTTCAAGGGGTGTTTTTGGGGTTATCCGGGGCTCTCTTGCTCGGGTCTTCCGGCCTGGGGTCGAGATAAGGGGGTCGCTTGAGAAAATGCATAGGTGAAGGGGTGAGTTTGGATTTGGGCAACAGCCACTCTACTATCCATCTGGTTGAGAATACAGCCTTGGCGAGGGAGTATTTCGACTTGATGGGTATCATGGTCAAGATCGTAGACCTTGACAGGAAAGTCACCTTTGCAAACAGGAAATGCTGTGAGGTCCTGGAGTGCAGAGAAAGCGATATCATCGGCAAGGAGTGGACCGAGACCTTTGTCCCTGAGAGAATCAGATCCAAGCTGGTCCGGTACTTCCATGAACTGATATCCGGACAGATAAAACCGATCGAATTCCACATCAATCCCGTGGTGACCGCCAAGGGGGATGAGAGGATAATCGGCTGGCATAATACATTGCTGAGAGACGAGAATGGTAATATCAGGGCGGTTCTCAGCTCAGGGATAGATCTGACCGCCGGGAAAAGAGCCGAGGCACGGCTAAGAAAGTATGCTGAGAGGCTCAAGAATCTCCAGCACTTTCACAAAGCTATTCTCGCTGCCCGGTCACCTCGGGTCATCGCCGAAGCGGGGCTAGAGAGTATCAGTGGGCTGATCCCCGCTTTGTTGGGCGTGGTCGTGGAACTCGATTTCGAAAGAGAACGGGCGGAAGTGCTTGCCACGAGTTCTGGCTGTAAGGGCCGAATGAAAGCCGGATTTACGATGCGACTCCAAGCCCCGGAGTCTGCCGGCAGGCTCAAAACGGCGGAGATCGTTTCGTTCGAGCAGTATCAGCCCTTGGTAGAGCCTCCCGTGATCGAAGAGTTTTTCAGATCTGCTGGCTTGCCTGCCTGTATCAGGGTACCGTTGCTCGTTCAGGATGATCTGATCGGAACTCTATATTTGAGTTCGGGACTGTTGCCGGAACTGGGGGATGAGCAGATCGAGATAGCCTGTGAATTCGCCAATTCCATGGCAATCGGGATCCACAATGTCAGATTGTTTCAATCCGTCGTCAAACAACGAGAGCAGATACGGTCCATGGCAAAGCGCATTCAGGAAGTCGAAGAGAAACAAAGGCGCGAGTTGGCCAGAGAACTACATGATCAGGTGGGGCAGCGCCTGACGGCACTGAGCATCAATCTCAACCTTATTGGGAGCCAGTTGCCGCGGGAGTATCGAAAAGAGATATCGTCGCGAATCGACGATTCCGTCAGGCTGGTCGAGGAGACAACAAAGCATATAAGGGAGGTAATGTGTGAGCTGCGACCACCTGTGCTGGATGATTATGGATTGTCGGCGGCACTCAGCTGGTTCGGTGAGAAATTCTCTGAGCGGACTGGGTTGAAGCTGGACACTCGGGTCAATGAAATCGAACCCCGCCTACCGATCTCGTTGGAGATGGTTCTGCTGAGGATTGCTCAAGAGGCCCTTAACAACGTGGCTAAGCACGCTGAGGCGGAACATGTGGAAATACTGTTCGAAAGTACCCCTGATCAGGTTGTCTTGACCGTAAGAGATGATGGCATGGGATTCGACGCAAGAAGTCTGCAGATGCCAAAAGGTACGACAGGGTGGGGGCTGATAACAATGAGGGAACGTGCAGCAGCGGTCGGCGCTGAACTTTTCGTGGGATCAGAGGTCGGTAAAGGTACCGAAGTTACTGTAGTCATAACGAGATAAGGAAAACGACGGATGGACAGATCCGGATTGTGAGCTCTTCCGGGGAGCCGGGTGTCCTGGTCGAGTCCAGAACATCGCTGGCCGGAAGGGAGCACGCGTATTATCAGGAATTCTGCCGCAGATTTCCATGAGGTTCGGAAGATGGCTATCAAGGTTCTTCTGGCTGACGATCACACCATAGTCCGGAACGGCATACGGCTTCTCTTGGAAATGGAAGACGATATCAGGGTAGTTGGAGAAGCCGGTAGCGGTAGGGAGGTAGTCGCCCAGGTAAGGAAGGTCTGCCCCGACGTGGTTATCATGGATATCGAAATGCCTGAGTTGAACGGCATAGATGCTATAGAAAGGGTTCTGGAGTCATGCCCTTCATGTGCCGTGGTGGTCCTTTCAATGCACTCGACTTCAGAGCACATACTGCGGGCTCTTAAGGCGGGCGCGAGAGGATATATCGTGAAGGAGGCCGCCGGTAAGGAATTGGTTCATTCTGTTCGTACTGTCGGTTTGGGGCGGCGCTATCTGTGCCAGCAGATTATGGAAAATCTGGTCGGCACGTGTCTTGACGAAAGAGGACCGGCCCGATCTGAGGCTCCCGTGGAAAAACTCAGTCTGAGAGAACGAGAGATCCTGCAACTGGTTGTGGAAGGCAAAACCAGCGCTGAAATTGCAGGCATTCTGTATATCTCGCAAAAGACGGTGGAAACTTACCGTAGCCGAATGATGCGGAAGCTGGAAATTTCCGATGTCCCCAATCTGGTGAAATTTGCGCTTCGCCACGGCTTGACGTCCCTCGAATAGGGCGGAATCGGTCGGCCGGATTTTTCATACTTTCCCCACAAAAATTTCAAATTCTCCCGACATACAAAGACCTTTCCCTTTGCTACCAAGAAAATGTCGATATCTGTGAATCGGCCGCAAGCCGCGTCTCCTTTGACCAGGCCTATTCAGTGAGGACGATCTGTATTTTGGGAATAGGGAGACCCGTCCCCGAAGAGCACCGAGAAAGGAATGGTTCCATGCAAGTAGAGACAAGAATCATAAACGGCAAGATAGTGACGCCCAGTGCTATCGTTGAAGCAGGAATAGCCATCGAGAACGGCAAATTTGTCGCGATTGCAGATGATCGGAGTCTACCCAAAGCTCGAAATACACTGGATGCAGAGGGACGTTACATACTGCCAGGAATTATCGATGAGCATGTCCATACCCTGGATATGGGAATGGCAGAGACAAACGAGAATTTTATTACCGGATCGATGGCAGCAGCAGCCGGTGGCGTAACGACCGTCTGTGAAATGCCGCTGTGCATACCTGCAACGACGAGTCTGGAGGCATTCCAAGAAAAGAGAAATGTAGCTGACAAGAAATTCATCGTCGATTTTGCTTTCTGGGGTGGAGCTGTTCCGGGAAACCTCGATGAGATTCCTAAGATGGTTGATGCGGGCGCCATCGGTTTCAAGGCGATGATGGCCGGATCCGTTCCGGGCGTTTTCGAGGTTCTGGATGACGGCATGTTGCTGGACGCCTTTAGGAAGATAGCCGATTGTGGGTCTGTGGCGACGGTTCATGCGGAAAACGAGGTGATAATCAATCATCTGATGAACAAACTCAGGACAGAAGGCAGAAAGGACATACATGCTTTCTTCGAGGCGTGCCCTGTTCTGGAAGAAGTAGAGGCGATTTCACGGGCTGCGATGTTGGCCGAAGAGGCGAGATGCCGGCTCCATATAGTCCATGTCAGTTGTCCTCAGGGTGTGGAGATCATCTACAGGAGGAGGGAAGGGGGACAGGAGATAACCTGTGAGACCGGCCCTCATTACCTGGCGTTGTGCCAAGAAGACGGGGACCGGCTGGGACCGTACCTGAAATTTGCACCTCCTGTCAGGTCCAGGGAAGAAACGGAAAAGCTATGGGAACAGGTGGCTAAGGGGCAGGTCGAAGCTCTGGGTTCGGACCATGGGCCGCACCCAAAGGAAAACAAGGAGAGAGGGTGGGCCGACATATGGCAGGCCGGTAACGGGGCTATCGCCCTGGAATCGTTCCTCCCGGTCCTGTTGAGCGAGGGAGTCAACAAGGGGAGGATTTCAATCCAGAACCTGGTTTCCTTGGTCTGCGAAAATCCGGCAAAGCTCTTCGGGATCTACCCGCAAAAAGGGACAATTCAAGTCGGATCCGACGCGGATCTTGTCATCGTAGATATGAAGAAGAAAGGGGTTATCGACGCCCAGAAATTCCACTCGTTGCATAAACATTCTCCTTTCGACGGTCTTGAGATCAAAGGGATGCCCGTTCTGACCATGGTGCGGGGCAGAATCGTAGCCGAAGAGGGAGAAGTAACGGGAGACCCGGGTTACGGCAGGTTTGTCAGGCCGTAAACGTTTCTGACCTTGGATGCAAAAACACGAAAGAGAGGGCTCTGATATGGAAGGCTTAGAAAAAGTTGAACAGGCGGAACTCGAGGTGACCATTGATCAGCAAAAAGCGAAAGGTTCCCACCTCGACCTCAGTGGTGTCAGTGTTCTCCCTCGCAGGTACAGTGACAGAACGGTGGGTTTCGGCGGCCTTACCGTGATCTGGTTCGCGATGTCTGTCCAACTCGCCTTGTTTATGAGCACCGCGCAGATGTACCCGTCGCTCAGCGGATGGCAGATCCTGCTGGCTTTACTGCTGTCGTACAGCCTGGTAGCCGTCGTCATGTGGTTTACGCAAGACCTGGGAATAAAATACGGCATTCCCTTCGCCGTTGCCATGCGAACGTCCTTCGGATATATGGGTACCCAGATACCGGCTTATCTCAGGGCTATTCCGGCCATGTTTTGGTTCGGTTTTCAAACGTGGATCGGCGCGATGGCGATCGCGGCTGTAACCAACATGTTGTTCGGCTGGTCGAACCTTTTGCTCTACATCATAATATTTGCCGCGATTCAGATCGTCCATACCTACTTCGGAATACGGCCGGTCTTGAGGATCAGCTATGTTGCAACCCCTATCCTTATTGGGGTGGGGATCTACCTCCTGGTCCTTCTCCTGTCGCGTTCAGACAAATCATTCTGGGGATTGATGGCTATGGGAGGAAAAGGCGGTGGGATTTCTCTTCCCCTGGGAATAATGGTCTTGGTAGGTGGCTGGGCCACTCTTGCCGTGAGTATTCAGGATATCACGAGGGAGTGCGAAGTAACTGCCGAGGAAACAAGGAGTTGGTGGAAATCAACCAGGAAATACATGGCGGCTCAGTGGATTGGTCTTGTCCCAGCCTCGATGTTTTTCGGTATTCTGGGAATGATCTCCATGGTGGTGATCGGGGATTGGAATCCCATCGTGATTATGACGAAGGTCATCGGGCCGGAGAGCCCGGTAATGCTCATTCTATGCCTCCTCTTCGTGTTCCTGGCTACATGGTCCACCAACGACTCCGCCAATCTGTTTCCCCCGGCTTATGTGATCAGCAACACCTGGCCGTCCAAGATCACTTTCGGCATGGGAGTCATAATCGCAGGCGTGATAGGCGTGGCCATGCAGCCATGGAAAGCCGCGCCCCAGATAATAACGGCCCTCGGAGTGATCGGGGGCGCGCTCGCTCCGGTGGCGGGTATCATAATATGCGACTACTACATTTTGAGGAGAAGGAGGATAAACATCAACGAGTTGTACACGCCAAACGGGCAGTACAGGTATTGGAAGAACTGGAATCCGGCGGCTCTGATTTCTTACGCCATAGCGATAGCAGTCTGCATACCGGTGTGGGACTATATGTATATCGTGGGAATGTTCGCATCCGGCATCGCATACTATTTCCTGATGAAATTTTGGATTGTGAAAGTCTATCCCCAGCCGGAGATCACAGGCGGCCACGTGTAAGAGGGAGGTGTTGTTCTGCCTGGAAGCGAGGTCCCTCTGTCTGCTACCCGGTTCCAGGTGGGAGTGGTGGTTGGAGTGTGCCTGTTCACAGTCAGGCTCAGATACGAGGGAATTAGCATCGAAGAAGCGTTAGGGGTTGGGCATGGAAGTCAATATCGATCGTATCAAGAAGGATCTCGACACCTTGAACTCTTTCAACATGACTCCAGGCAAAGGTATCACGCGTCTCACCTTCAGCCCGGAATACATGAAGGCATATAACTACGTGATCGCTCAGCTCGAGAAGATCGGGGCAGAGGTAACCATTTGCAGGGCCGGCTGTATCAGGGGTAGGATCAATGGGAGTGATCCTGCCAAACCGGCGGTAATGAGCGGTTCACATATAGACACGGTCCTGAACGGGGGCCCGTTTGACGGCCAGGTCGGAACCCTGTCGGCCCTCGAGGTTGCCAGGGTCGTTGTTGAAAACGAGGTGTCCCACACCTGCCCCATCGATGTCGTAGTCTTCCCAGAGGAAGAAGGGGTGCGTTTTAGGTTTGGTATGGCTGCGAGTTCAACATGGGCCGGCTCCATGGAACTCGAAAAACTCTACAAGACTCGAGACAGCGAAGGCGTGACGTATCAAGAGGCAATGGAATCTGCCGGAATCGTGGTGGAAGATGAATCCCAGTTGGTATCGGAGAATGTGAAAGCGATGCTCGAAGTCCATATCGAACAGAGCGTTATCCTGGATCGCCGGGGTTTGTCGATTGGGGTCGTCGAGTCCATCGCCGGGGCAAAGTGGTGCGATCTTGTCATTACGGGTAAAGCCGACCATGCCGGTGGAACCCCTATGGCATACAGAAGGGATGCTCTCCAGGGGGCCGCCAGAATCATAGGAGCATTGGAGGATATTGCTGCCAATCAGATGGGACCGCATACCGTGGGCACTTGCGGGTACATAAAGGTGGAACCTGGGGTGGGCAATGTCATACCAGGGCGTGTCGAGATGGTGTTTGACCTGAGAGATTCCAAGGCTTCCAACCTGGAAAAGATGGTCGCCAAAATAGACCAAGTCGCTGAGGGAATCTGCCGAGAAAGAGGACTCGGCCTGGAGATGTCCGAGCGCTTCAGCATACCCCCGGTAGAGATTCCGACATACCTGGCGGACTTGATCTTCCGGTGTGCGGAGAAACGCGGAATGAAGCCCTTGAGAATGATGAGCGGGGCGCTTCACGACTCGTGCAAGCTGGCCCCCGTGACGGATATAGGGATGATTTTCGTGCCGAGCAAAGACGGCCGTTCGCATTGTCCGGAAGAATGGACTGAATTGGAAGATATAAAAGCGGGAGCAGATGTTCTTCTGGATGCGGTGGTGGAACTGGCTGCCTGACACGTGGCCTGTCCAAGGATCGAGCAGGGGAAGGCAACAGAGCTTGCCGTCGAGAATGTTCGATCGGGTGTGGAGTTACAAACACGAGGTGTACCATGAAAATACTGATCATAAACCCCAATACCTCTGTGGAGATGACAAAAGGGATCGACGAGATCGCCAAGAAGTATGCGAGAGCCGATACCTCGATAGAGACGGTCTGCCCGAGGGAGGGGCCGCGCTCTATAGAGTCTTACTATGAAGAGGATTTGGTCGCCCAGGGAGTGCTGGAAAAAGTGATCGAAGCAAACGAGAGATGTTTTGATGCCATAATCATCGCCTGCTACGGCGATCCTCATCTGCAGAGTTCGAGAGAGATTTCCGAGATCCCGGTGTATGGAATCGCAGAGGTGTCGATGCATATGGCATGTCTTTTCGGCCATAGATTTTCGATCGTTACCGTTCTTGAGAGGGCACGACCGATTTTCGAGGATCTGGTGAGACGGGTCGGGCTTGAGGCCAAGTGCGCATCGATAAGGACCACAAGTCTTGCGGTTCTTGACATAGAAAAGGACCCGAGCGTTGCCCTCAAAATTCTGACCGAAGCGGGTCGGGCTGCAGTCATGGAAGATGGTGCAGAAGTGATATGCCTTGGCTGTGCGGGGATGGCCGGTCTGGACAAGCCGATGGAGGAGGAGTTAGGAGTCCCGGTTTTGGACGGTGTCGTTTGTGCCGTGAAGGTAGCAGAGGCAGCCTTCGACTACAAGATCAGGCTGTCCAAGATCAAGGCATACAAGAGGCCGGAGCCGAAGGAATTCGTGGGATTGCAGGGATTCGTAATCGGCCGATGAAACGATAGAATCGCCCCAGTCCTTGGTAGCCTGTCGGTGGCGAGCCCGAAGTGGTGTGGAATCCTGTTGCCCATGTAGCAGGGGCCTCTGAAATTGGTCCGGAGGGTGTAAGGGGGGAAAGAGGTCTATCTGATCCCTCCGGAGTATTCTAAACCTCGGTCTATTCTCTGTCTGGTCCATTTGTACGGCCCTTGTTACATGATTCCCGTGTATCTTTTTTGAACCAGGGCCTGGTGGATGGCATTGATAAAAACAGATAGAGTCGGATACGGGTAACTCCACAGCGTTTTGGATACCAAAGCACAGGGGGGCAGGTCACTGCACTCCAGAAGAACGACTCCTATGTCCGGGTGACGCTCGGCGGGACCTCTGGCCGCGGTTACAACGTCGTTTCTCAGGATGTCCGTATCCAGGACATCTCTTCTACCTGGCATGAGGACCTCATTGAATTCTTTTGAATCATCCAGGCCTGCAACCGCGATAGGAATGGATTCATCCACACCGGCAGCCTCCAGATACGCTCTGGTGAGCTTCTTGGCAGAAGCAGTGATTACGCCTATGCTTTGGTCTGGGCAGATCATGCGATGGAGCAGTGGGATGAGCATCAAGGGAGAGGTAAAGACGGGGACTCTCACCTCAGTGACCGCCACCTTCTGGAGAAGGGCAAAAAAGCCACAGGACGCGACGATGGCCCTGATGCCCTCTTGTTCCAGTTCTTTGATGGTCCTGACAAACCGCCTCACGTCCTGCTTGTAGTTACCCGATTCATCGCGTATTGGAGGAGAAGGCGGGCTGTTCAACCCTTCAATACCGTAAGTGGATCGCCCACCTTTGACCAGCGTATGCTGCCTCCTTACCTCCGTTCCCCCATGAGGGCAGCGGCGACGTGAAAACCGTGTCTTTGCAAACCGATGAGTTGGCCGACCCTAAGAACACGACCAGTCAGCCCCCGCGAGCAACCAGGATTTTCTGGCCCGGGTAAATCGTCTGGTCTTTGGTGATATTGTTGAGGCGGCACAACTCATCCACCGTGACGCCGTAAGTCTTGGCGATCTTGTAAAGGGTATCCCCCGTGACGGGTTTGTTTGCCGTTCAGGATCACCCTTTTGGCAAGTGATAAGAACTCGTCCTCTGATGGGATGAGCGTAGCACAGGATGGGCCTGTGCAGTCAAGGAAGTGAATGCTACGATATCTGGCGGATAGCGGTCATTGGTAGCAATACGCAAACCTCGAGTGCATAGAGGCTGATGGCCTGGTGGGTGATGGGATTGTGTTGGGGTTCCTGAATTGGGTAAACGAAGTGTGGGAGCCCTCTGGTTTGAAGTCACGACCTATGGGCATTCATAGGGTATTCGGGGTCTTTGTAGAGGTTATCCTCAGAAGATGGGATCTGAGAATCTGAGTAATCTAACTGGATACGTAACGATGGAGCATTGGCGACGAGTCATCTCCGGAGGCATCAATTGGTGCGCTTCAGCGCGGCCCATGGGACTGGCGGAAAGAGCAAGGATAAGAGGCTGTTCGCCAGGCTCAGAATGACAAATCAGGATGGCCGGCAGGCAAAGCCCCTGGTTTCTCGGTTTTTGGGATTTTATAGAAAAGCCGCGTATCCACATGACCGACGTTTAGGGTCACGCAGCCGTGGTCGTCTGTAATGCGCCCCTTGAGCACAAAGGGCTCGTTGAGGTCGATCAGGTGGGCATAGCGGCGGAAGGCCCGGGGGAAGATGTTGGTCTCAAAGATGGCGGTTGTATCCTCAAAGGAGACAAACTCCATGAGCTCGTCCTTGCTGGTGATAACGGTTCTGCTCGTTATGCACCAGCCCACCATGGTGACCTCCCGTCCTATGTGTTTTTTCATGTCCTTTGCCTGGATGTAGTCGAGCCCTTTGAGCCTCTCCCTGTAAAGGGTCAGGGGATGGGTGCTGATGAGAAACCCCAGGGTCTCTGCCTCGTGGCGGAGTTCTGTCTGACGGTCATAGGCTTTGAGAGGAGGCACCGGGTAGTCCGTGCCGTGAAAGGCAAACAGGTGCCCTGTCGTGCCCCTTTTCTGGACCACCGTGGAGTGGCTTCTCGTGTGGGCAAGAAAGATCCACATGATCTGGGATCGGCTCATTTCGGGCTCAAGAGAGTCGAGGGCACCTGACTTTACAAGCAGGATCCCGTCTGCCTCAGGGATAGAAACCCGTTCGAGCAGATCCTGGAGAGACCTGAAGGGTCCTTGCCGGCCTCGCTCTTCCAGGATAGCTCGGGTGGTTTTGCTGCTCAGCCCCTTGATCTGCATGAACCCCACCCTGATGGCCCTGTAGCTTGGACTGCGCCCCTCCCCTTCGGCCCGGTAGTGGAAGAGGCTCCTGTTGATATCCGGAAGAAGTACACTGATCCCCATGCGCTTTGCCTCTGAGATGTAGGCAAAGGTGGTATAGAAGCCCCCCTGGTTGCTGATGACCGATGCCATGAATTCTGCTGGATAGTGGGCCTTGAGATAGGCCGATTTGTAGGAGACCATGGCAAAGGAGGCCGAATGGGGCTTGCAGAAAGAATACCCCCTGAAGGATTCCGTCATCTCCCAGATCTCATCGAGGGTCTTCCGGGTGACCCCCCGCCTCTGGGCTCGCTCCTCAAAGATCCTCTTGTAGGCGGCAAACCTTCCCCAGTCACGCTTCTTGGTCAGGACCTTGCGAAGGTCATCGGCCTCCTCAGGGCTGAAGCCGGCAAGGGCCATGGCCACCCGGGAGACATCCTCCTGATAGACCATGATGCCGTAGGTCTCTTTCAAGAGATCCCGGACCGCGGGATGAAAGGGCTTGTAGGGTTTTCCGTGGAGCCTTTCTATGTACTCGGTGATGAACCGGTTTGCTGCGGGCCGGATGATAGAGGAATGGATGACCAGATGGTCGAAGTCCCCCACGCGGGCCTTTTTCTGAAGGTTTCTCATGGCCGGGGACTCCACGTAGAAGACCCCCATGGTCTGGCCCGTACGCATGATCTCTTTGGCGCCCGGGTCATCAAGGGGAGAAAACCTGTGGTAGGGGATCTCGATACCGTAGTTCTCCTTTACGGCCTCGAGGCCGTCCCGGATCACGGCCAGGGACCGGTTGCCCAGGATGTCCATCTTGACAAGGCCTGCCTCTTCGGCCGCGTCCTTGTCCCACTGGATCACCTGGCGGCCGTCGCGGGAGATCTCCATGGGCACATAGTGGGCCACCCCACTGGGAACAATGACCAGACCCCCACAGTGGACCGAGAGGTGCCGTGGATAGCCGACAATTGACTGGGCCTGGCGGATGATCCTCTTCCAGTCGTCATCAATATCGATTCCCCGGAAGCGGGGATTGTCCCGGATCTGTTCCTCGATGGTGGCCTCTGGTCCGTAGAAGAGAGAAAACCCGATCTTCTTGGTGATAAGCCCGATGTCTGAATCGGAGAACCCGTAGACCTTGGCCACCTCTCTTAGGGCCCCCCGAACCTGATAGGTGACATGGGTCGAGACCATGGCGGTCCGCTCAGAACCGTACTTTCTGAAGGCATACTTTAGAACCTCCTCTCTTTCGTCCCAGGGAAAGTCGATATCGATGTCGGGTGGGTCTTTCCTGTCCTCATTGAGAAAACGTTCGAAAAAGAGATCATACCGTATTGGGTCGACCTGGGTGATCCCCAGAAGATAGGAGATGATGCTTGCCGCAGAAGAACCCCGGCCGCAGGTATAGGGGTTCTGCCTGGCAATGTCCTCCATGATAAGGAAGTATTCGGAGAAGCCCTTTCTTGCGACGATGCCAAGCTCCTTTTCAAGGCGGCTTTTGATTTCTGGCGTCATCCTCCCGTAGCGGCGCCTTACCCCTTCGAGGCACTTCTGTTTCAGGAGGAGAAAGAGATCCCCCTTCTCTTCCATTGCATCCCGGGAGACGATCCAGGAACCAAGGTCCCAAAAGTCCTCGATCCCCTTTGCAATCCTGTGAGAGTTCTTAAGAGCCTCGGGCGCCCAGGCAAACTCCCTTTCCATGGTCTCCGGGGGTTTGAGCCACTGGTCGCTTCGGGCATGAAGATCGGGTGTGAGCCGGCCGAAGGTGCTGTTGAGGCCGATCACCCGGAGCAACCGCTGCCTGTCAAAGTCTGTGGGACGGGCAAAGTAGACGGCGTTGGTCACCACGGCGGGAATCCCAAGCTCCAGGGCGGCCCGGTACCTGTCGATCAAGCCCGGACGGAGTTCAAAAAAGAGGGTTTTTTCCCGGGGAAGCCCGGAGAGAAGCCCCAGATCCGGGGAGATGATAAAGAGCTCTGCCAGATCCTCTTCCTGGAGAGCCTCAAGAAGGGAGAAGTGGGGATCCATGTGGCGCCTGGTGATAAGACGGCAAAGGGCGCTGTAGCCCGTGCGTGTCCTGGGCAGGATGAGAGCCGAATGACCTGGCAGGTCATTGAGAAGTGCCCCCACGAGGAGCCGAACCCCGTAGTGTTCGGCAGCCTTTCGCTGGTGCATAAGGCCGTAGAGGCCATTGGTATCGGTAACGGCAAGGGTGTCGATGCCTCGCTTTCGGGCCGCCTCGAAGAGCTCCTCAGGGGAGGAGGCCCCCTCGTGAAAGCTGTAGTAGGTATGAACGTGGAGATGGATCACAAAACACCAGGAGTCAGGAGTCAGAAATCAGGAGTCAGAAGTCAGGATAGATTTGGAATAGGCGTTAAGCAGCTTGCTTACCTCTTCCAACTGGGTCATCAACTGATCGGTAACCAGGTATCCGAGGTCTTTTGCAAGGATCAAATAATAGCGGCATTCCTCCAGAGAGCCGTGAGCGATATTCAGGAAACGGTATTTGTCGGATTTACCCGTTTTTCTGAATCCCTCAGCGATATTGGCCGGGTTGGTTGATGTCTGAGTTTTACTCTTCACTCCCTCAGTATTCCTGAAATGCCCCTCCCTTTACCAATAAATTTGTAATGTTCAAAACTTGAGGCATTATCCTATCTCCATCGATATGATTTGGATATTGAAATAAATTACTTCAAGCCATCTCACAAAAACTCTATATGGTTGGCTATGTCTTCCGCAGTGAGCACAGATGTTAGCACCCTTATTTTTCGGATGCATTCACCGATGGAATAGCTCTTCTGGTGACAGTAAATGATCCCGTGATGACTCCTCCCTTCCTCCATCCATCTTGCCGCAATCCGAAGAAAATCAGTATCGTGGGTGAAAATGGCCGCCTTTTCATTGTCGGCATAGATCAATTGTTCTTCATCTGTCATTCCCAGGTTGTGCGTATCCCTGGCGGAAAAGGCATCCACTCCCCTTCTTTCCAAGCCCTCCGCAATGGCCACATCGACGCTTTCCTCCGTATAGATCCTGATCTTACCCATGGCCCTATGAGATTTTTGAAGAGATTTTCTCCTTCAGCCGAGCGATAAACTCCTGGTCCTGCTCAGCCTTTTGATCCAGTTCATCCCTGTTCTCGTAATAAAAGGAAAGGGCGTCATGGACTTGGGGGAGATTGAGGTGGGGGTGTGACCTGATGATTTCGTCGGGTGAGTGTCCAAGCATTTCATATTCGATCGCTATGTCGATTACACGGGTCCTAGTCCCTTCGATGATAGGGCTCCCACCGCATATCTCTTTGTTCTTCACTACAAAAGGATGGTTTGTGTTTTCTATCCTCAAGGCCTGTCCTGCCATTTTCTTTGCTCCCTTTAACTTCTTTGAATCTTTTCGTTTACCTAATAACATAATGACCTTAGAAAATCAAAGCAAAGGTTCCTGCTGCCTGTCTTTTCATTCTCACTTCTGATTCCTGATTCCTGCCTTCATGCTATCTCTGCCCCATAGAGCACACTGTCAAAGGAGAATCTCTTCCGGATTCGGTCGATGGCCTTTGTCAGGGGAGCTCCGGTCGGAGGAGCATCGAAAAGATCCATCTGGGACTGGGCCGTGCTCCACCCGCGGAGGCAGAGGGTCATCTCCTCTACGTGGACGCGGCGGGTGCAGGCCTCTCGTGTCAGGCGGGTGAAGGTAGGGATGAAGGCAAAGGGGGCATAGGCGGCCCGGTCGAGGGGGATCGATCTTTTCGTCCGTTTTCTGTCAGCGTAGGTTATGGAGAGTTCCGCCCTTCGAGCAAAGTAGTCGAGTTCTCTGAGCTTTGCCAGGAGCCGGTCCGCGCTTCGGATCACTTCCCTGGTCAACACGGCCAGGTCGTTGGTCACATGGGCGAGGTGGATCCGCTCCTCCAGCCTTCGGGGCTGTTCCGGGAGGACCAGAGGCGAGGGGTCCACCCCGCGGGCCCGGTGGAAGAGAACGTATCCGAAATTGCCGAAGACCGAGACCATCTGCTCCACTGGAATGGCCGCCACGTCTCTCACGAGGTGGAGGTTCAACTCCAGGAGCTGTCGTGTGATCTCCCCGGCAAATCCCGTCAGCACCCGAACACTCAGGGGTTCGAGAAAGAGTCTTTCAGAGCCCTCCAAAACTTCAAAGACCGGTTCTGACTCGGCGGCCGTATCAGCCACCCGACTGATGAGTTTGCTGCTTCCGATTCCGGATCGTGCGGGAATCCCGAGTTTTTGCCGGATCTCTCTGCAGAGATGGAGGGCTATATCGAGGCTCCGGCCCATCAGCCTTCCCATACCGCTGATGTCGAGATAGGCATGACCATGGCGGTACGGCTCAATAAGAGGGGAGAAAGTCCTGCATTCCCGGAGCATGGCATGATAGGCGGTCTGGTAAAGAGGGCCGTTGTAGGGGAGAACCACCAGGTTCCGGCACCGCCTCATGGCTTGCCCGACGGCAAGAGAGGGAAAGACGCTTTCACTGCCGGCCTCGCGAGAGGAGGCGATGATCCGTCCGTCAGAACAGAGTGATGTGGCAACCGCCACCGGGCGGTTTCTGAGGGAAGGGTCGGCCACCCTTTCGACTGCCACGGGGAATTCAGGTACAGAGATATGGAGGAGACGGCGGTTCATGGCATCCTATCCGTTCCCTTCAGTCGTTTGAAGACGAGCGAAGCGATTGAACGGTTTCTCACGGATACTTTCTAAGAAGGCCGACCACGATCCCCTGAATGGCAACCCGGCTCTCTTCGCACACCATCTCCTCATAGGCCGGATTGGTCGGGCTCAGGGTGACCGTGCCGTCTCCGTTGCGGCGAAACCTTTTGACCGTGGCCTCATGCTCGTCGATGAGGGCTACGACGGTCTGACCATTCTCGGCGTCTTCACTACGGCGGACAATGATCACGTCGCCGTCGCAGATCCCGTCGCCGATCATGGAGTCCCCCTTCACCCGGAGTGCGAAATTCTCGCCCCGCCCCAGGAGTTCCTCCGGAACTTTCACCGTCTCATAATCGAGGATCGCTTCGATGGGTTTGCCCGCCGCCACCTGGCCGGCCAGGCGGAGTTCCACTGCGCCTCCGGGCTCCAGGGGAAAGGGATGGACAAGGCGGAGGGAGCGGTTCTGGTTCCATTCCTTAAGGAGGATGCCTTTTCTGGAGAGCGCCATGATATGGCTCTGTACGGTCCCTAAGGATGAAAGGCCCAGGTGTTCTGCAATCTCCCGTTGTGTGGGAGCTCGCCCGTGGAGATCTGAATACTCCTGGATAAACCGTACAATGGATCTCTGTCTGGGAGTAAGGTAAGGAATCTTCATACTTACGATTATATGCGTAAGTTAGTCGTATGTCAAGGTCTTTATGGCTGGCCCACCGCTTCTGCAATGTCGTTCGGGGGCAAGGGTGTTCCCCGAAACCCGGGAAACTGGAACCATGGCCTCTATCGCCGGTCTGCCGGCCGGAGGCGTCTCTTGCAGTCTGCGGTTGCCAAAATGAGAGCCAGAAGATACCATCTATCTCTGCACGATCAATCAAGAATCAGGAGGTTGACACGATGTGGATGAGAATGGGTTGCCCCTCAGGGTTCAAAACGCTCCTTTTGACCCTAATTCTTCTGATTGCCACGACCACTCATGGCAATTCGCAACAGCAGACAGCAGAGGGCCTCCAGATCTCCCCGGAGAACCTGAAGGCCCTTATAGAGACCCTTGAGACACGGGAGAAGCGGGAAGCCCTGATCAAGCAGTTGAAGATCCTGGCAGAGTCTCAAAAGATCCAGGCAGAAGAGCAGACCCGCGAGAGGAAGGCCTCCAACATCGTCGAGACGGTTATCATGGAATACGGTCAGATGACCCGTGAGGCCTCCCGTTTTTTCCACGGTCTCTTCGATCTCGCCCGCCGGATGCCCCAGGGGGTGGAACGCGCCATGGCTTATCTCTCAGCAGAGGAGAACAGGGCGGTACTCTACGAGACGATCGTCGTCCTTGGCGCCGGGATCGCGTTGGCCCTTCTCATCATCCTGCTGGTCAGACGGTTCACCTCTGCCCTTTCAAAGAAGCTCTTGGCGGGTAAGGAGCGGACAGGCAGGGCAAGGATCTACGAGGCAGCCGTCACTGTGGTAATCCGGGTGAGCCCCTATGGTGCTCTCTTGGTGGGGGCGATCTTTGTCCTCAACCTTCTTGGAGTTCAGGGCCAGCTCTATCTATTCGTGTTCCTCTTTCTCCTCACCCTCCTCCTCTATGAGTCGATCTTCACACTTTCCAGGATTCTTCTCAATCCTTATGATCCGAAGATACGGATAGTCCCAGTGACCGACGAGACCT